>NZ_JBFALJ010000023.1:0-168955 GCF_040660195.1 Streptomyces sp. NPDC050147
GCTCCTCAGACGCCGGAGGGGCTGAGGGTGCGCAGCAGGGCTGCGAAGGCTGCGGGTGGTGCGGTGAGTATCGCTCCGGTGGGGTCGGCGCTTTCGGTTAGTTGGATCGCCGGTCCGGTGGGGTTTGTGGTTGCGGCGACGTGTACGCAGGAGTCGCCCTGGCCGCAGTACGAGGACTTCTGCCAGGCGGGGGCGGCGCGGATCCAGTCGAGGTTCGGGGGGATCTTGGGGGGCGGGGTTTTGGTCATGGTGGAGGTCCTTCGTGGGATTTCTGTGCGGTGGGGTGGGGGACTGGGGGCTCCGCCCCCCAGGCCCCCGCTCCTCAGACGCCGGAGGGGCTGAGGGTGCGCAGCAGGGCTGCGAAGGCTGCGGGTGGTGCGGTGAGTATCGCTCCGGTGGGGTCGGCGCTTTCTGTTAGTTGGATCGCCGGTCCGGTGGGGCTTGCGGTTGCGGCGAGGTGTACGCAGGCGTCACCTTCCTGGCAGTAGGACGACTTCTGCCAGCTGGGCGTGGGCATGTGAGTTCCTTTCACAGGTCATGCGTCAGGTTGCTGATGAGGTCTCGTGATTTCGCGGGGGCGAGGGTCAGGGCCTCGACTCGGTCCAGGAGTACGCGGTACATCTCCAACTGGGCCTCGGCGTCCAGGAACGCCGGGCCGTGCGACTGGTCGAGGTGCACGGTGTCCAGTTGGGGGACGGGGCCGCTGGAGTAGAAGAGCGACTGGCCGGACCCCGGGAAGGACCCGGCGGCGAACGGGAGGACCCTGAGCGTGATGTGATCCCGCTCGCTCATGTCCAGGAGGTGCCGCAACTGCCCCTTGGTGACGTCCGGGCCGCCGAACTGCATCCGCAGAGCGGCCTCGTGGATGAGTGCCAGGTAGGGGGTCGGGGAGTCGCCGTAGAGGACGGCTTGCCTCTTGAGGCGGAACGACACCCGGTGCTCCACGTCGGGCGGCGGGAACTCGGGGACGACCTGCCGGATCAGTTCTCGTGCGTGGTCGGCGGTCTGGAGCAACCCGGGGATGTGCACGGTGATGGCGGTGCGCAGACGCGTGGCGTGGTGCTCGACCTCGGCGAGGTTCAGCAGTCCGGCAGGCAGGATCTCGCGGTACTCCTCCCACCAACCGCGCTTGCGCTCACCGGTCATGTCGGCGATGGCCTCGATGAGGGCCTTGTCCGAGCATTGGTAGTGGCAGGCCAGGGTCCGTACCCGTTCGGCGCTCACTCCGACTCGGCCGGTTTCCATGTTGCTGACCTGGGCCTGTCTCATCCCCATCAGCTGAGCCGCTGCCGTTGACGTCAGACCCGCGCGCTCACGCAGCTTGCGCAGCTCGGCGCCGAGCCGGAGTTGACGACCCGTCGGGTTGTTTCTCACGGCCATGCCTGCTGCTCCTGTGCTGTCACGTCACCCACACGGGTGGTTGCATTTAGCCTCACCCGGAATCGGGTGAAGAATATATCCGGCAGCGCTACTTTTGGTTGGGCGCCCCACCCCGGAAGCACCCCGCTCGACGGAGCGACAACGTCACCGGGCACACGCACGGTCCCGACAACTCCCCACCGCGAACGGAGACTTCCATGCCGCCCACAACCGTATCCCCGCCCTGGAGCTACACCCTCCAACTCCCGCACGACCCCCGCGCCCCCGGCATCGCCCGCGTCACCCTCCGCGCCGTCCTCGCCACGTACGGCCTCGCCGAACTCGTACCCACCGCGGAGCTCCTCGCCGCCGAGATGCTCAACAACGCCCACTGTCATACCGACGGCCCTTACGCCCTCCGCCTGCGCCACACCTCCCCGAAGGGCATCCGCGTCGCCGTGTGGGATTCCGACCCGCAGATCCCGCCCGGATTCGGGCGACCCGGCATCCCGCCCGCCCCGCCGGCGGACGCCGAGAGTGGACGCGGGCTGCATCTCGTCCAGGCGTGCGCCGACTCCTGGGGTGCTTATCCCCTCCGCGCCGCGCGGGACGGCAAACTGCTCTGGGCGGAGCTTGGCGGTGGTCCCCCGAAGGTACGGGTGCCGCATCTAGACTGACGAGCGGCGGACTCCCGGGCGGTGAGGGGTGGTTGACGGTGCGTAAGGCGTGGCTGGTCGCGGCCGTCGGCATCGGTGGGGCGATGAGCTTCATCGCCCTGCTCGTCGTGGGGACGTACATGGCGGCGGGAAGCATCGCGGGTGGTGCCGGGCAGGGGAACGTGGGCCTCGCGAAGGGCGCCGTGCCCGCCACCTATCAGCCCCTCGTGCAGAAGTGGGGCAACCTCTGCAAGGCGATCAACCCCGCCCTGCTCGCCGCTCAGCTGTATCAGGAGAGCGGGTTCAACCCGAAGGCGCAGAGCCCGGCCGCCGCCCAGGGGATAGCGCAATTCATCCCGGGAACCTGGGCCACGCACGGGCTCGACGGTGACGGTGACGGCGATCGTGATGTGTGGGACCCGCAGGACGCCATCCCGTCCGCCGCTTCGTACGACTGCAAACTCGCCGGCTATGTGAAAGACGCCCCAGGAGACCCGACGAAGAACATGCTCGCCGCGTACAACGCGGGCGCGTACGCCGTCATCAAGTACGGCGGCGTACCCCCGTACCGCGAGACCCAGAATTACGTGAAGACCATCACGGACCTGGAGAAGAGCTTCGCCCGGCCCACCGGCAGGGTGCAGCCGTCGCAGCAGGCGGCCGGAGCCATCTACTACGCGCAGAAGAAGCTCGGCACGCTGTATCTGTGGGGCGGAAACGGAACTGCCGAACAGAACGGCAGGTTCGACTGTTCCGGCCTTACGCTCGCCGCCTATCGCAGCGTGGACATCGATCTGCCACGTGTGGCGAACGACCAGTACAACGCGGGGCCACATCCGAAACGTGACGAACTGCTCCCGGGCGACCTGGTGTTCTTCTCGGACGACCTCACCAATTCCCGGGCCATCCGGCATGTCGGGATCTATGTGGGCGGGGGCTACATGATCAACGCCCCGCGGCCCGGCGCGGTGATCCGCTTCGATCCGATCGATACGCCGGATTATTTTGGCGCGACTCGCGTCACCGAGGACGGCGCGAACGCCGTGCCGGACAAGCTGTCCAAGGCCTGAGGGGTTTCGAGAAGGGCCCCTTTTCGGAGGGGTGCGCGGCGCGTGATGTGGCTTGAACTCTCCGTCAGTACACTTCTCTGAGCTGCGGTGATGAGTCTCTCTTCGGTAACGTCTGCGTGATCATTCGGTGGAGAGTGGAACGTAGTGGAGGGGGCCACGCGTTCCCTGGACTGTAGCCACGGGGGTTGACGGAAGGACGCACGGCAAGGTGCGTCCGAGGCGAGGAGACAAGGGGCCGCAGCACCATGGCTGGACTCGACACCACAGGGTCGAACCCCGACGTCAGCCTGCTCTACGACATCAATGGCCTTGCCGAGGATTCACCGGCCTGGCTGGCGAAGTCGATCGCATTCGTCGGTGAGTACGGACTGCTGCTCGCGCTTGTTCTGCTGGTCGTCTGGTGCTGGTGGGGGCAGCGAAAGCGCGGGACGCTGGATGACGCCGCTTCCTCTGTCGCCGCTGTTGTCTGGGCGCCCTTGGCGGCCGGGATCGCCGTCCTGGTGAATGTGCCGATCCGGGGATTCGTCGAACGGCGCCGGCCTTTCAAGGACCACGACGGCCTTGAGCTCCTCGTGCACGGAAAGACCGACTTCTCCTTCGTGAGTGATCACGCGACACTCGCGATGGCTCTCGGCGTCGGGCTTTTCGTGGCCAACCGGAAGTTCGGACTTGTCGGCATCGCCCTCGCTTTGACCGAAGGCTTCTGCCGGGTCTTCATGGGCGTGCACTATCCGACGGACGTCGTCGGCGGATTCGCGCTCGGAACGGCTGTCGCGCTGCTGCTCTCACCGCCGGCGATGGCCCTGCTCACGCCTGTGATCAAGGCCGTCGGGCGGACGGGGCGGGGTGCTCGGCTGGTGTGGGCGATGCCCCGGGACGAGGCTGTGGCCGAGCTCCCTCGGCGGACGGCCTCCGAGCCCGAGCCGGATGAGCGGGGTCTCGCGGCGTAGCCGTCGGCTCTTCGCCCTCGCGGCGGCGCTTCAGGAGCCACCAGCCGGTGCCGGCCGCCGCCACGGTCACTCCCGCGGAGATGGCGGTGAGCGGGCCGGCGGTCGAGTGCTGGGCTTCCGCCGTGGCGGCGTGGGCCGCCGGGGCCGTCAGGGCGAGCAGGGCGGCCGTGGACGCTGCGGCTGTGGCTATTCGCGGGTTCATATCCCCAGAGCAGCCCCGTCCCGGGAAGTGGGCCACCTGAGGGCGTGTCGGATGGGCCGTTCGGGTTATGGGAACGGCCGTGCCGGGGGGACTTCGCTCCTTCGCCGGACGCCGGACGGCGTCACAACGCCTGCGGGAAGTCGAAGAACCGCTTCGGGTCGTACTGCTTCTTCAGCGTCTTCAGACGCGGTGCCGCCGAACCGTAGTAAGCCTCGCGCCAGTTGGTCAGCGTAGGGTCCGCGTAGTTCTGGTACGCCGCCCCGGACGCGTACCGGGCCATCGCCCCATGAGCCGTTTTCAGCCATGCCCGGGCCGGTTTGCCGGACGTGGCCGGGCGCCATGCCGCGATGTACTGCGCCAGCATCCGGGAGCGGCGGTGCACGAAGGCCGTGGCCGTCGGGTCGACCCGGTTGATCGCGCCGCCGAGGGCGGTCAGCGCGATGCTGCCCGCGCTCGCGCCCGTCACGTTCTCCACCTGGCTGAGGAGTGTGCGGATTCCCGCCGCCGACAGCGAACGGTCGAAGAAGTCCGAACTCGCCGCGTACGTCTCGCGGTTCAGGGCGCCCTGCGGACTCCGTCCCGGTGTCGCGCCGGGCAGGTGGCACTGGGCGTCCGCCGGAAACGACGAGCAGCCCGCGTACACCTCCATCGCCTCCTCGTACGAGCGCCGCTTCAGCGAGACACTCCGGGCCGGGGCGCCGATCTTGTCGGCCAGGCGGTCCACCGCGTTCTGGAGTTCGCCGTACGTGCCCAGGGAGAAGCACGCGACCGACACCGTGGGCGTGCCGCCCGGCGTGTTCGCCAGGTGCGCCGACGACCAGATCTCGTCCGGCTGGCCGGGCCCCCACTCCTGCCACGCCTTGATGACCGCGGCCGCCTTCGACCAGGGCCAGCTCATGTACGCCGAGACGCCCTGCGGAGCCGCGTGCGTGCGGAACCGGAGCTCCGTCACCACGCCGAAGTTGCCGTTCCCCGCGCCCCGCAGCGCCCAGAACAGGTCCTTGTTCTCGCTCCCGCTCGCCGTCAGCTGCTTGCCGTCCGCCGTGATCAGCGTCGCCGACGTCAGGCTGTCGCAGGTCAGGCCGTACGCCCGCGACACCACCCCGTGGCCGCCGCCGAGCGTCAGGCCGGAGACACCGACGGTCGGGCAGGAACCCGCCGGGATCGTCACGCCCTTCGCGGCCAGCGTGCGGTAGACGTCGATGAGCTTCGCGCCCGCGCCGACCGTCGCCGTCGAACCACTGGCCCGCACCGTGTTCAGCTTCGACACGTCGACGATCAGGCGTCCCGTGCCGGACGACCAACCGCCGTAGGAGTGGCCGCCGTTGCGGATGGAGACCGGGACGTCGTGCGCGCGGGCGTAGGCCAGGGTCGTGCGTATGTCGTCCTGGTTCGCCACGTACGCGACCGCCGTCGGCCGCAGGCTGTCGTAGCGCGTGTTGTAGAGCTGCCGGGCCGCCGCCCACTTCGCCTCGCCGGGCTTGACCAGGGTGCCGTCCAGGTCCTTGGCGAGGGCGGTGAGGTTCGCCGCCGCCGTCGCCGCGGCGCTCGACGTGCGAATGGGGGTGCTGGAACGGGGGCCGCTCGCACCGCGCGACGTCGCGCCCCCGCTGCCGCTGCCGCCGGCGCCTCCGCCGGAACCGGTGCAGCCCGCCGCCGCGAAGGCCACCGTCGCCGCCGCCGTCGCGCTGATGAACGTACGCCGTTCCATGTCGCCCCTCCCGTTGCTTCCCGGAGTACGAGACGGAGTACGGGACCCACGGGTTCCGCCGAGCGGAAGGGCGAGTCGGGCGCGGCGCGCGGGGGCCTACCGGTCCGACATGTGGGACTCCGCGTCCGTCCGGGCCTTGCTGCGCGCTCTGCGGGCCGGGCCGCGCCAGCCGCAACTGCACCTGGCAGTGCAGAAGCGGCCCTGCTCGACCGTTGTCGTGCGGTGGGGTTCGTCCTGTTGCTCCTCGGCCACGGCCCCACCGTACCCACGCCGGGTTGACTCCCTTACGCGTGACCGGGTCAACGTGCCTGTCGTTACACGGAACGACAGGGGGCTACAGCACCTCGCGGGAAGGCTTGGGGGTAGTCGGGCCATGGGTCAGCAGCACAGGCGCACAGGCGGAGCGGCCGTCGCGGCCGCGGCGGTGGGTCTCATGGCCGTCGCCACGGGCTGTTCGGGCGGCGGAGCCGCCGCCGACGACGGGCGCGCCGCCTCCCGGAACGCCGTCGACGCGGTGCGGGACTCCGCCGACGCCCTTGTCCGCGCGCGGAGTTCCAAGGCGCGTACGTCCATGGAGATGGCCAGCGGCGGGACCCGTGTGACCATCCGCGGGCAGGGCTCGTACGACTTCAGGCGGCAGGTGGGGCGGTTCGTGGTGGTGCTGCCGAAGGACCCCGCGGGGGCCGAGGAGCACCGGCCCATCACCGAGCTGATGGCGAGCGGCGCGCTCTACATGAAGAACCGGGGGGCCGGCGTGCCCGCCGACAAGTGGGTGCGGATCGACACGGCGTCGCTCTCGGACGGCAACCTGGTCACGGGCGGTGCCACCGATCCGCTCGCCGCGGCCGAGCTGCTGCGGGGCGTGCGCAAGGTGTCGTACGTCGGCGAGACGGCGGTGGCGGGCGTGAAGGTGCGGCACTACCGCGGGACGGCGAACCTGCCGGACGCCGCGAAGGCCGCGTCCGAGGGGCAGCGCCGGGCCCTTGGCGCGGCGGCGAAAGGGTTCAGCAAGGACGGGGTGCCGTTCGAGGCGTACCTCGACGAGCAGGGGCGGCTGCGGAAGCTGCGGCAGCACTTCAGTGTCGCGAACGCGGAGGTGGCTTCGACCACCCTGCTGTTCGACTTCGGGGTGCCGGTGGACGTGCGGCTTCCGGCGAGCGAGGACATCTTCGCGGGGAAGATCGCCGAGAAGTAGGGTGCACGGCTAGTCGCGCCCGGGGGTGTGGAAATGGTCCGTCCGTGCCATGCGCGGTGTGTAGGCCGATCCCTACTCTAGGAAGTCGGTACCGGCAGGAAGCAAGGTCAGGAAGAGGTGATGAACGTGGCTCTGGTGCGCGGTACGACTGTTCAGGACCACGTTGCCCTCGCCGAGATCGAGCTGTGCGGCGAACTCATCATCGCGGCGTCCGCCGCCGAGGATCGGTTGAGTGCCGACCGCATTGACGAGGTCCTGAACGTCTCCATCGAAGTGGAGCACTTGGGCAACAGCCGGGATTAGTCCCGGACCCCGGTTTCCCGGGGTGTGGAGCGCGGCCCAGCCCCTGCCGCGTCCCCTCGGCCAAAAAACGCGGGGCCTCGCCGCCGCAGGTGCCACGCCGGGCCTCGCAGCCTCAGGTGCGCATCATGCGGGCGATGGCCTTGGTGGCCTCCTCGACCTTCGCGTCGATCTCGTCCCCGCCCTTGACCGCCGCGTCCGCCACGCAGTGCCGCAGGTGCTCCTCCAGGAGCTGGAGGGCGAAGGACTGCAGGGCCTTCGTGCCGGCCGAGACCTGGGTGAGTATGTCGATGCAGTAGGTGTCTTCCTCGACCATCCGCTGCAGGCCCCGGACCTGGCCCTCGATGCGTCGCAGCCGCTTGAGGTGCTCGTCCTTCTGCTTGTGGTAGCCGTGGACACCCTGGTCGTGGCCGCCGGGCTCGGAGGGCGCTTCGGTGTTCATGGCCACACCGGCCGGCTCGGTGGTCGTCATCGCGTCCTCCTGCTTGGACAGTCACTCTGCTGGGCAGACATACAAGAGCCGCTGGCTCTACTGGCTCCAGATACCCCTGGCGGGTATAGGATACTCGATTGCTCGGGGGGTGTGCTGATCACTGTGCCTGATGGGCGACACTGGGGTCTGGCCGGTTAGCCGTGGCCGGATGATGCGCCTAGCATCAGCCTGACCGAATCCAGAGCACCCCGAGGACCCCACGTGCGCTTTCGTCTGACCCCCAGGGAGACGAGCTTCTACGACATGTTCGCCGCGTCCGCGGACAACATTGTCACGGGCTCGAAGCTCCTGATGGAACTGCTCGGGGCTGACGCCTCCGCCCGAGCCGAGATCGCAGAGCGTATGCGGGCCGCGGAGCACGCTGGAGATGACGCCACCCATGCGATCTTCCACCAGCTGAACTCCTCCTTCATCACGCCGTTCGACCGCGAGGACATCTACAAGCTGGCCTCGTCCCTCGACGACATCATGGACTTCATGGAGGAGGCCGTCGACCTGGTCGTCCTTTACCAGGTCGAGGAACTCCCCAAGGGAGTCGAGCAGCAGATCGAGGTCCTTTCGCGGGCCGCCGAGCTCACGGCCGAGGCGATGCCGAATCTGCGGACGATGTCGAACCTCACCGAGTACTGGATCGAGGTCAACCGTCTGGAGAACCAGGCCGACCAGATCCACCGGAAGCTGCTCGCCCAGCTCTTCAACGGCAAGTACGACGCCATAGAGGTGCTGAAGCTGAAGCAGATCGTCGACGTGCTCGAAGAGGCGGCCGACGCGTTCGAGCACGTCGCGAACACGGTGGAGACCATTGCGGTCAAGGAGTCCTGAGGCCTCTCCATGGACACCTTTGCTTTGGTCGTGACCATTGGCGTCGCGCTCGGATTTACGTATACGAATGGCTTTCACGACTCTGCGAATGCCATCGCCACTTCCGTCTCCACGCGTGCGCTGACGCCTCGCGCGGCGCTCGCGATGGCCGCCGTCATGAACCTCGCCGGTGCCTTCATGGGCAGCGGGGTCGCCAAGACGGTCAGCAAGGGCCTGATCGAGACGCCCGAGGGCAACAAGGGCATGTGGATCCTCTTTGCCGCCCTGGTGGGCGCCATCGTATGGAACCTCATCACCTGGTACTTCGGGCTGCCTTCCTCCTCGTCCCACGCCCTTTTCGGTGGAATGGTCGGAGCCGCGCTCGCCGGTGGTATCGGGGTGATCTGGTCCGGAGTGCTCGACAAGGTCGTCATTCCGATGTTCATCTCGCCCTTTGTCGGTCTCGTCGCCGGTTATCTGGTGATGTGCGCGATCATGTGGATGTTCCGGAATTCCAATCCGCACAAGGTCAAGCGGGGATTCCGCATCGCGCAGACGGTGTCGGCGGCCGGAATGGCGCTCGGACACGGTCTGCAGGACGCGCAGAAGACCATGGGCATCGTGGTGATGGCCCTGGTCATCTCCGATGTGCAGAGCGCCGACGCGCCCATTCCGATCTGGGTGAAGGTCGCCTGTGCGCTGATGCTCTCGGCCGGTACGTACGCGGGTGGCTGGCGCATCATGCGGACCCTCGGGCGCAAGATCATCGAATTGGACCCGCCGCAGGGATTCGCCGCCGAGACCACCGGCGCGGGCATCATGTTCACCACCGCGTTCATGTTCCACGCGCCGATCTCCACCACGCACGTCATCACTTCCGCGATCATGGGTGTGGGCGCGACCAAGCGCGTCAAGGCTGTGCGCTGGGGTGTCGCCAAGAACATCATCCTGGGCTGGTTCATCACGATGCCCGCGGCAGCGCTCGTCGCCGCCGTCAGTTTCTGGATCGTGAATCTCGCGTTCTTGTAGCAACGCGGTAGAGCGAGACGAGGAAAGGCCCGCCCCCCGGGAGCCAGGGGGCGGGCCTTTCTTGTTGCCCCTGCGGTGGCACCGCCATGCAGCACCGCGGGGAGTAAAGGTCGGGCCGGGATTTATCCGAAGCGGCCCGAGATGTAGTCCTCGGTCGCCTGCACGGACGGGTTGGAGAAGATCCGCGCCGTCTCGTCGATCTCGACGAGCTTGCCGGGCTGGCCGACCGCCGCGAGGTTGAAGAAGGCCGTACGGTCCGAGACGCGGGCCGCCTGCTGCATGTTGTGCGTCACGATGACGATCGTGAAGCGCTCCTTCAGCTCGCCGATCAGGTCCTCGATCGCGAGCGTCGAGATCGGGTCCAGGGCCGAGCAGGGCTCGTCCATCAGCAGAACCTGGGGCTCCACCGCGATCGCCCGCGCGATGCACAGACGCTGCTGCTGACCGCCGGAGAGGCCGGAGCCGGGCTTGTTCAGGCGGTCCTTGACCTCGTTCCAGAGGTTGGCGCCCTTGAGGGACTTCTCGACGATGGCGTTCAGCTCGCTCTTCTTGTACGAGCCGTTGAGCCGCAGGCCCGCCGCCACGTTGTCGAAGATCGACATGGTGGGGAACGGGTTGGGGCGCTGGAACACCATGCCGATGGTGCGGCGCACGGCGACCGGGTCGACACCGGGACCGTAGAGGTCCTCGTCGTCCAGGAGCACCTTGCCCTCGACGCGGCCACCGGTGGTGACCTCGTGCATGCGGTTGAGGGTGCGCAGGAAGGTGGACTTGCCGCAGCCGGAGGGGCCGATGAAGGCCGTCACGGAGCGGGGCTCCACGGTCATCGAGATGTCTTCGATGGCCTTGTGGGAGCTGTAGTAAGCGGTCAGGCCCGATACGTCGATTCGCTTGGCCATGGGGATCACTGCCTTAAGGGGGGTACGTACGAGAGGGTCGCTGAGTGGCCGCCTCAGCGGCCCGTCTTGGGGGCCTTCCAGCGGGCTACGCCGCGGGCCGCCAGGTTGAGGATCATGATGAAGCCGATGAGGGCGAGCGCAGCGGCCCAGGCGCGGTCGTAACCTGCCTGGTTGCCGGCCCCGTACTGCTGGTAGATGTACAGCGGCAAGGAGGCCTGCGAGCCCTCGAACGGATTCGTGTTGATCATGGGGTTGACCCAGACCAGGAGAAGCACCGGCGCGGTCTCGCCCGCGATACGGGCGACCGCGAGCATGACGCCCGTGGTGATGCCGCCGATCGCGGTGGGCAGGACCACCTTCAGGATGGTCCGCCACTTCGGGATGCCGAGGGCGAGCGACGCCTCCCGCAGCTCGTTCGGGACGAGCTTGAGCATCTCCTCGGTGGAGCGCACGATCACCGGCATCATCAGGATGGCGAGCGCCATGGCGCCGGCCCAGCCGGAGAAGTCGAAGCCCAGGATCAGGATCCAGAAGCTGAGGACGAACAGGCCCGCGACGATCGACGGGATGCCGGTCATGACGTCCACGAAGAACGTGACGACCTTGGAGAGCTTCCCGCGTCCGTACTCGACGAGGTAGATCGCGGTGAGCAGGCCGATCGGCACGGCGATCGCGGAGGCCAGGAGCACCTGCTCCAGGGTGCCGATGATCGCGTGGTAGATGCCGCCGCCGGGCTCGTCGTCCGCGACCACGCCCATGGAGTGGGTCAGGAAGTAGCCGTTGAAGACGGTCGAGCCGCGCTCGACGGTCTCGTAGACCAGCGAGGCCAGCGGGACGACGGCCAGCAGGAACATGACCCACACCAGCGAGGTGGCGAGGCGGTCCTTGGCCTGACGGCCGCCCTCGACCGCGACCGCGGCCGCGTACGAGACGACGATGAAGAGGACGGCGGCGATCAGACCCCACTGGATGCGGCTGTCGAGACCGGCCCCCACGCCGATGCCGATGCCGACGGCGGCGGAGCCGAGCGCGACGACCAGCGGTGTCCAGCGCGGGAGGCGGGCGCCCCGCAGACTCGTGGGCTTGATGGCGGTGGTGCTCATGCGTTGGCCCCCGAGTACTCCTTGCGGCGCGCGATGATCATGCGGGCCGCGCCGTTGACCAGCAGGGTGATGACGAAGAGGACGAGGCCGGAGGCGATGAGCGCGTCACGGCCGTACTCGCTGGCTTCGTTGAACTTGCTGGCGATGTTCTGCGCGAAGGTGCCGCCGCCGGGGTCGAGCACGGACGCGCTGATGAGGAAGGTCGGGGAGAGGACGGTGGCGACGGCGATCGTCTCGCCGAGCGCGCGGCCCAGGCCCAGCATCGAGGCGGAGATGACGCCCGAGCGTGCGAAGGGGAGCACCGAGATGCGGATGGTCTCCCAGCGCGTGGCGCCGAGCGCGAGCGCGGCCTCCTCGTGCATCTTCGGGACCTGGAGGAAGACCTCACGGCTGACGTTCGTGATGATCGGCAGGATCATGATGGCGAGCAGGATGCCGACCGTCATCAGGGAGCGCGGGGCGCCGCCCTGGTACTCGAAGATCCCGGTCCAGCCGAAGTAGTCGTCGAGCCAGCTGTAGAGGCCCGTCAGGTTGGGTGCGACCACGAGGGCGCCCCAGAGGCCGTAGACGATCGACGGCACGGCGGCGAGGAGGTCGATCACAAAGGCGATCGGGGTCGCCAGCTTGCGCGGCGCGTAGTGCGAGATGAACAGCGCGATGCCGATGGCCACGGGGACGGCGACCACCAGGGCGATCACCGAGCTCACCACGGTGCCGAAGACCAGGACCGCGATGCCGAAGAACGGCTTGCCGCCGGTGGTGGCGCCGGCCGGGTCCCACTCGAAGGTGGTGAGGAAGTTGCCCGTGTTGTCCGCGAGGGCCAGTGTCGCGCGGTAGGTCAGGAAGGCCGCGATGGCGGCCATGATCACCAGCAGCGTGATGCCGGAGCCGCGCGAGAGACCGAGGAAGATCCGGTCACCGGGGCGGGTCGCGCTGCGGCGGGGGCGCTTGGGCGTGATGCCCGAGGGCTGTACGTCGTTGAGGGGTGGAGGTGCTGTCGTACTGCTTGGTATATCCATGGGATTCTCCGGTCTGCGGAGCGTGACCACCGCTTCCTCAGCGGGAGTTGCTCCTGGCGGCGGTGCACCGGACGGTGCGGCCGGCCCTGAAAAGCGGGGCCGGCCGCACTCGGTTCAGCTAGCTCAGGCCCGCGACGGTCTTGCGGACCTTGGTGATGATCTCGGCCGGGATCGGCGCGTAGTCGTTCTCCTTGAGGACGTTCTGGCCGTCCTCGCTGGCGATGTAGGTCAGGAAGGACTTGGTCGCGGCGAGGGTCTCGGGCTTGTTGCCCTTCTCGCACAGGACCTCGTACGTCACCAGGGTGATCGGGTACGCGCCCTCGGCCTCGGGCTTGTAGTTCAGCTCCAGGGCGAGGTCGTTGCCCTTGCCGACGACCTTGGCCTCGGAGATGGCCTCGGAGGCGTTGTCGACGGTGGCCTTCACCGGCTCCTTGGCGTCGGTCTTCAGGTCGACCGTGTTGATGCCGTCGGAGGCGTAGGAGAGCTCGAAGTACGAGATGGCGCCGACGGTCTGCTTGACCTGGCCCGCGACACCGGAGGAGCCGTTGGCGGACTGGCCGCCCTTGGCCTCCCAGGACTTGCCGGGCTCGTACGACCAGGCGTCGGGAGCGGCGCCCTTGAGGTACTTGGTGAAGTTGTCCGTGGTGCCGGACTCGTCCGAGCGGTGGAACGCCTGGATCTTGGTGCCGGGGAGCTTGGCGTCCGGGTTCAGCTTCTGGATGGCCTTGTCGTCCCAGGTCTTGATCTTGTCGTCGAAGATCTTGGCGAGGGTCTCGGCGTCCAGGACGAGGTTGTCCACGCCGGGCACGTTGTAGCCGACGGCGATCGGGCCGCCGACCATCGGCAGGTCGATGGCCTGGCTGTTCTTGCAGACCTTCTTCGACGCCGCGATCTCCTCGGGCTTCAGCGCCGAGTCGGAGCCCGCGAAGGCGGTCTGGCCCTGCATGAACGCGGTGATGCCGGCGCCGGAACCCGTGGGGTTGTAGTTCAGCTGAACGTCCTTGCAGGCGGTCGAGTAGACCTTGCGCCAGGCGTCGATCGCGTTCTTCTGTGCGGACGAGCCGGAGGCCGCGAGCTGGCCCTTGGCGTCATCGCACTTGATGTTGGCGTTGGCGGCGGTCTCCTTGCCGCTGCCACCACTGCCGCCGCTCGTGTCGTCGGAGCCGCACGCCGTGAGGGCCAGGGCGCCGGAGACGGCGATGGCGCCGAGCGAGAGGGCGCGGAGCCGGTTCTTGCGCTGAAGCTTCACTTTCGGGTCTTCCTTCCGGGAGCCGCCGGCCCATTGGTGGCGGCGTGCGAGGTCTTCGTCGTGCGGTGCTGCGGTTCTGCGGTGATGCGGTTCTTGGTTCTGCGGTCTTACGTTGTGTTGTAAGGCTGAAATTAGGCAGGCCAGATGAAGCGGCCGATGGGCATGAGTGAACGGCGGGTGAACCTCGGCGGTCGGCCTGGTTAGGCAGGGTGCCACGGAACGTAGCGAAGTGGCTACGCAGCGTGGAGGAGGTTGAGCAGCGCGTCGACGAGTTGCTGGTCGCGGGGGTGTGTGAGGCGGTTGTGAGCCGCGGTCGGCGAGAGCCAGAGGATGCGGTCGACCTCGCTGTTGGGCGCGAAGTGGCCGCCCGTCGCCTCGGCCGCCCAGTAGTCGACCTCTTTGCGGCGGCCCTGGGCCAGATAGCGGACCGTGGGGAGCCGGGCGCCGGGGGAGCAGCGGTGGCCGGTCTCCTCCTCGACCTCCCGCAGGGCGCCGGCCAGGGGGGTCTCGGCTCGCTTCAGCTTGCCCTTGGGATGCGACCAATCGTCGTACTTCGGCCGGTGGACCAGGCATATCTCCAGGCGGCCGTCATGAGGGGAGTGGCGCCACAGGACGCAGCCCGCGGCGCGGACGACCTCGCCCTCGGGGCGCGTCACCGGGTACTCGCCGCCTCTGTCTCCCGGAGCCAGGCCTGGTGGAACGCGAAGCGGGCCGCTTCCACCTCGTGGCGCTGGTCGGCGTGCAGGACGCCGAGGGCGTACGCCGTCGCCGGGGCGATGCGAGGGGTGCGGGCGGCGGTCGCCGCTGCCGAAGCGGCGTCGGCGGCCTCGCGGTGGCGGTCAAGGGCGTCGCCCGCGTCCGCCAGGCGCAGGTCCTCGCCGGGGCCGCCGCTGAGCACTTCCTGGGCGTACCTGTGCAGGCGCAGGAGGGCGCGGGCCCTCAGCCAGGGGGCGTCCTGGGCCTCAGGGGCGGGGTCGGCGGAGAGGCCGTGCGTCAGCGCTTCCGCGTTGTACGGGTGGCCGGCCTGGCCCAGCGGGAGGGCGGCGACGGCGTCGGCGAGGTCTTCCCCGGCTTTCGCGGCCAGCGGCTTCAGGTCGTCGATGCCGCTGTTCCGGAGCGGGACCTCGCTTGCCAGTACGGCGACGTTGTCCGCCACCGCGTGGAAGCGGGAGGAGCCGAACGCCTGGAGGGCGGTGGAGTGGGCCCGCGTGCGGGCGAGGGTGAGCTGGCGCTCCAGGAGCGCCGCGGCCTTGGCCGCGCCCACCGTCAGGCCCCTGGGCGCACCGCCCTGTTCGTTCGCACCCGGCGGCGCACCCGGCGTCGCGGGCTGCGCCCACCCTCCGCCGCTCTCGGCCGCGCTCGACCGGGGGGACCCCCAGCGCCGTGCGGAACGCCTGCCCGCGGCCGGGACGGTGGCCACATCGGCGGGCGCCGGCACCCCCGGCGCCCCCGACAAGCGGTGCAAGGCGTCCAGCAGGCGCTCCAGGCGGGTCCCGTACGCGTGCTCCCGCGCCAACGTGCCCGAAAGCCACGCCAGTTCGGGACGCAGCCCCGCCGCCCACTCCTGGTCCAGGAGCGGGCGGAAGGTGTGCAGGGTGCCGCCGATGCGGCGCGCCGCGCGGCGCAGGGCGCGGGCCGCCTCCAGCGACTCCTCCGCCCCCTGCGCGTCCGTCGAGGACTCGCGGTGCAGCCGCAGCGAGCGCAGGAACTCCGTGGCCTGGTTCTGCAGATAGGCCGACAGGACATCGCCTGTCGTCGTCTCATGGTTTAGCTGTGCCACGCCGGCGCCTCCGGGCGTCTATGAGCATCTCCTGTACGTTCCGCAGGGGCTGGCCCTCCGAATCCAGCGCGTGCCGGGTCCAGTTGCCGTCCGCGCCCAGGTGCCAGGAGGCGGTGGTGTCCGACATGCCGGTCTCCAGGAGCCGGCTGAGCGCTGCCCGGTGTGCCGGGTCGGTGACCCTGACCAGCGCCTCGATACGTCGGTCGAGGTTGCGGTGCATCATGTCGGCGCTGCCGATCCACACCTCGGGCTCGCCCGCGTTGCCGAAGGCGAAGACGCGGGAGTGCTCCAGGAAGCGGCCGAGCACCGAACGCACCCGGATCGTCTCCGAGAGCCCCGTGACCCCCGGCCGCACCGCACAGATCCCGCGCACCCACACGTCCACCGGCACGCCTGCCTGCGACGCGCGGTAGAGGGAGTCCACGATCGCCTCGTCGACCATCGAGTTGACCTTGATGCGTACGTACGCGGGGCGGCCCGCGCGGTGGTGCTGGATCTCCTTGTCGATGCGCGCGATGAGCCCGTCGCGCAGGGACTTGGGGGCGACCAGGAGACGGCGGTAGGTCTCGCGGCGCGAGTACCCCGAGAGCCGGTTGAAGAGGTCGGACAGGTCCGCGCCGACCTCCTGCTTGGCGGTGAGCAGCCCCAGGTCCTCGTAGAGCCGGGCCGTCTTGGGGTGGTAGTTGCCCGTGCCCACGTGGGAGTAGCGGACCAGGGTCTCGCCCTCCTGGCGTACGACGAGCGACAGCTTGCAGTGCGTCTTCAGGCCGACCAGGCCGTAGACGACGTGGCAGCCCGCCTCCTCCAGCTTCCGCGCCCACTTGATGTTCGCCTGCTCGTCGAAGCGCGCCTTGATCTCGACCAGGACGAGCACCTGCTTGCCCGACTCGGCGGCGTCGATCAGGGCGTCGACTATGGGGGAGTCGCCCGAGGTCCGGTACAGCGTCTGCTTGATCGCCAGCACGTCCGGGTCGGCGGCCGCCTGCTCCAGGAAGGCCTGCACGGAGGTGGAGAACGAGTCGTACGGGTGGTGCAGGAGTACGTCGCGTTCGCGAAGGGCGGCGAAGATGTCCGGCGCGGACGCGGACTCCACCTCGGCGAGGTCACGGTGCGTGCCCGCGATGAACTTCGGGTACTTCAGCTCGGGCCGGTCCAGGGCCGCGATGCCGAAGAGCCCGGTCAGGTCGAGCGGACCCGGCAGCGGGTAGACCTCGGCCTCGCTGATCTTCAGCTCGCGCACGAGGAGGTCCAGGACGTTCCGGTCGATGGACTCCTCGACCTCCAGGCGTACCGGCGGCCCGAAGCGGCGCCGCATGAGCTCCTTCTCCAGGGCCTGGAGGAGATTCTCGGCGTCGTCCTCCTCCACCTCCAGGTCTTCGTTCCGGGTGAGCCGGAACATGTGGTGCTCCTGGATCTCCATGCCCGGGAACAGCTCCGCGAGGTGCGCGGGAGCCGCGATGACGTCCTCGATGGGGACGTACCGCTGGGGGGAGGCCTCGAGGAAGCGGGAGAGCAGCGGAGGCACCTTCACGCGGGCGAAGTGCGTGTGTCCCGACACCGGGTTGCGCACGACCACGGCGAGGTTGAGCGAGAGCCCCGAGATGTACGGGAAGGGGTGTGCCGGGTCGACCGCGAGGGGGGTCAGGACGGGGAAGATCTGCTGCCGGAAGAGGGTGAAGAGGCGGGACTGCTCCTTCTCGGTCAGCTCGTTCCAGCGGACCAGGTGGATGCCCTCGTCGGCGAGGCCGGAGGCGACGTCCTCCTGGTAGCAGGCGGCGTGCCGGGCCATGAGCTCGCGGGAGCGGTTCCAGATGAGCTCGAGGACCTCGCGGGGCTGCAGGCCTGAGGCCGAACGGGTGGCGACGCCGGTCGCGATGCGGCGCTTCAGTCCTGCCACCCGGACCATGAAGAACTCGTCCAGGTTCGAGGCGAAGATCGCCAGGAAGTTGGCCCGTTCGAGGAGCGGGGTGTTCGGGTCCTCGGCAAGCTCCAGGACGCGCTCGTTGAACGCGAGCCAGCTGCGCTCCCGGTCCAGGAAGCGGCCTTGCGGCAGCTCCTGGCCGTCGTGTCCCACCTGGCCGTCCTCGTCGTACGCGTCGAGATCCGCGTCGATGTCGGGGTCGAGGTCGGAGACCGCGGCCGACAGCGTGTGCGGGCGGTGCGCGGCGATGGAGCCTACGGAGGGCTGGGCGTGCTGGACCTGTCCTTGCGTGCTGGGCTGGCTCATGGCCCCATTCTTCCGCGCGGGGACCCCGATGGGCGCGTCGGAGAGTGCCGGGGCGATGACGAGCTTCCCGTTCATGGGGGGAGGGTCGGGCACGGCGGGCTGCATTGAGCGAGGGTCGCAAGCCAGTCTGAATCACTGGTTACGGCGACATGACGTGCGGGACATGTGCGGGAGTCCCCCGGACGTCTACACGTCCGGAGGGCCGTGCGCAACTCAGGCGGAGCGGCGGCGCAGCACGCGGAAGGCGGCGTACGCGGCCACGGCGGTGAGGGCGAGGACGATGCCGGTTTCGATGAACTGGACGTACCAGAAGTGGGAATGGGGGTGGACGTCGGCGTACCAGCCGGTGATCTTGGTGTCCGAGGGGCAGGGGAAGTGGTCCATCTGCCCCTGCGAACACTGCCCGGCGACGAAGCGTTCGCCGGCGGCGTTGTGGACCCCCGTGTCCATGATGAGGGAGTCCACGGGGACGTCGCGCATCGTGTAGCCCGTGATCGTGCCCGAGGCGGGCCCTGAGACCGTCTTCACCGGGAAGAGCTGCCACCGCACATTGCCCATGACCAGCAGTACGAGACCGGTGACGAGCCCCCCGGCGACCAGCGCCACCAGGGTGCGGCGTACGAGGAGACCGACGAGGGCGCCGACCATGATGCCGAGAAGGCAGTACGCGATGAGGGCCGGGCCGACGGACTCGTAGACCCCGCGGTCGGCCCAGCCCAGGTTCCACACGGCCCCGGTACCGGACCGGCCGAGCCAGAAGGCCGCCATCAGTGCGAGCCCGCCGGACACGCTCACCACGGCGAACACCGTCAGCTTCGACAGCAGCCAGCGCGCGGGTGAAACCGACTGGGTCCAGGCGAGCTTGTGGGTGCCCGACTCCATCTCGCGGGCGATGACCGGGCCCGCCACGAAGGCGCCGATCAGGACGGGGATCAGGAGCATCCCCTGGGAGTAGTGCTTCATGAACGTGTACAGCAGATCCCGGGCGCTGGTGAAGCCCAGGAACGTGTCGCAGGAGCCGTCGGAGGTGCAGGCGCCGGTGGGCTCGGGGAAGGCGTGGGTCGCCCACCGCAGATAGCCCGTCACCACGGCCGCGAGGACGACGATGCCGAGCCCCGTCCACAGCGCGCCACGGTGCAGCCGGACGTCCGCCCAGCGCTGACCGCGAAGGAGAGGGGAGCTCATACCGTCACCTCGCGCTCGGCGGGCGCCGTGCTCGGCGTCAGCAGCGCCGGAGCCTCCGGTGAGCGCAGATGGGCCAGCAACAGTTCCTCCAGGGAAGGTTCTTCGACGTCCCAGCCGTCGCCGACCGGGCGGCCCTCCGGGCGGATCAGCGCGGTCAGGCCGCGCCCCGTGGCGCGGGACTCGACGACGGTGTGCGGGGCGAGGTCCTCGACGGGGTGGCGCCCGGTGACCAGGGCGTGGGCGGAGACGAGGTCGTCGATGCCACCGCCGAGCCGGACCCGGCCGCCGGAGACCAGCAGCAAGTGGTCGCAGGACTCGGCGAGTTCGCCGACGATGTGCGAGGACATCACCACGGTGGTGCCGTGCTCGGCGGCCTCGGCCATCAGCGTCCCCATCAGCTGATGCCGGGCGAGCGGGTCGAGGTCGGCCATCGGCTCGTCCAGGAGCAGCAGTTCGGCCCGCTTGCCGAGCGCGAGGGCGAGCGCGACGCGGGTGCGCTGACCGCCGGAGAGCGTGCGCACGCGCGCCCCCGGGTCCAACCCCCCTTCCTGCACGACGCGTTCGGCGAGGTCCGCGTCCCAGCGCCCCGGGTTCAGCTCGGCGCCGAGCCGCAGGGTGTCGGCGATGCTGAGCTGCGGATAGAGGGGCTTGTCCTGGGCGACGTACGCGACCTTCGAGCGCGCGGCGGCAGGGTCGGTGCCGAGCACGGTGAGCGCGCCCTCGGAAGGCCGCATCAGCCCTGCCGCGAGGGCGAGCAGCGTCGACTTGCCCGCGCCGTTGGGCCCGACCACCGCGCAGATCCTGCCGGTGGGCAGCCGGAAGGAACAGTCACGCAGGGCGTGGCCCCGTCGCCCGTAACGCTTGGCGAGCGAGGCCGCCTCTATGGCGGTGTCGGTCATGCGGGGTCCCCCTTGGACGCGGTGGATGCGGATGCCTGCTCCGGCTCGGTGAACTGCTCGTCCAGCACGGCGCTGAACAGCGCCGCGACGTCGTCCCTCTCCAGACCCGAGGCGCGGGCCCGGGCCGCCCACCGGCTCAGCTCGCCCCGCAGCGGGGAGTCGGCGGGCGTCGAGCCCAGCGACTTCCGTACGAAGGTGCCGAGTCCGCGGCGGGCCTCGACCAGGCCCTCGCGTTCGAGTTCGCGGTAGGCCTTCAGGACCGTGTTCGGGTTGATGGCCGTGGCCTCGACGACCTCACGGGCCGTGGGCAGCTTGTCGCCCGGTTCCAGCAGGCCCAGGCGCAGGGCCTGTCGGGTCTGCTGGACGATCTGGAGATAGGTGGCGACGCCGCTGCGCCGGTCGATACGGAACTCGACCATGCCCTCGCACCACCCTTTCACTAATTGAGTAGTGAAAGGGTGGTGCAGGGAGCGGGTTTCGTCAAGGGGTGAGTGATCTTGTAGCGTCTGCCGCTCAGCATGTGATTTGACGTGAACACGCACGGAAGTCGGGGGACTTACCTTGTCCAATTCCCAGCGCCCCAGCGGCGCCTTCAGTCGCCAGTCACCCGTGATGAAGGTGGTGACGCTGCTCATCGCCGCGGTCATCGCCGGAGTCTGGTGGTACACGAGCCGGGGCAACTCCACCGGGCCCGACAGCGAGGCCGCCAAGGCGCCCGCGGTCGCCGAGGTCGGTGACTGCGTACAGAACAAGGGGTCCGACGGCAGTCCTGACATGGAGGTCATCGGCTGCTCCAGCTCCGAGGCCGACTACAAGGTCGCGAGCAAGTTCGAGAGCGAGTGCGAGCCGGGCCAGTCCCAGTATCAGGAGACCCGGCGCGGGCGGGTGCAGTTCGAGATGTGCCTGACGCCGGTGGAGCCGGCGAAGTAGCCGGGCACGCATGACGAAGGGCGCGGCGTCCCCAGGGGGACACCGCGCCCTTCGTACGTCTCGCTCAGGTCTCCGTCCGGTACATCAGATCCGTCTCGTGCGTGACGAACCCGAGCCGTTCGTAGACGCTCACCGCCGCCTTGTTGTCCGCGTCCACGTACAGCATCGCGGTCGGCAGGCCCGCTGCCGCCAGGTGGTTGAGGCCGATGGTCGTCAGCGCCTTGCCGAGGCCGCCGCCCTGTGCGCCGGGCCGCACACCGAGGACGTACACCTCGCCGAGGCCTTCGTCCGCGTGCACCTTGGTCCAGTGGAAACCGACGAGCTCGCCGTCCTTGACCGCCAGGAAGAAGCCCGCCGGGTCGAACCACGGTGCGGCCTTGCGATCGTCCAGGTCGCGCTGGGTGAGGGAGCCCTGCTCGGGGTGGTGCGCGAAGGCGTCGGCGTTCACCGCGAGCCAGGCCGCGTCGTCCTCGCCGGGAACGAAGGTGCGTACGGAGATGCCGTCGGGCAGCACCGGCTCCGGCAGGGCCAGGTCCGCCAACGAGCGCCGCATCTGCCGCAGTTCGCGGAAGAGGGTGAGCCCGAGGACCTGCGCGAGGTGCCGCGCGGCCGAGTGACCGCCGTGCGCCCAGATCCGCAGCCGGCGGCCGGACTCGGCGAGCAGCGCGGTGCCCAGCGCCCGGCCGTGCCCGCGCCCGCGGTGCGCGGGGTGCACGACGAGTTCGGCGGCCGGCGCCTCGATGGGGTCGGTGTCCTCCAGCTGCGCGTACCCGACGAGTTCGTCGCCGAGGGTGAGCAACAGATGCCGCACCCCGTCCCGCGCGCCTGCCCGCAGCTGCAGCCGCCCCTGCTCGGACACGGCCTGCTGGCCGTCCGTGCGGGCCGCTTCCGCGATGAGCGCGAGCACGGCGTCGGCCTGGTCGGAGGTGAGGGCGGCGACCGTGTCGATCTGCCGCAGGGTGGCGGGAGGCTGCTGCTCGTCAGTCATGGAGTCGAGGGTACGGCGGCGGCCGGTCGAGCAGCAGATCACGGACGTACTCACACCCCGCGGGGGAGTGCACCACGGCGCACGCGCCGCTCGCGCCGCGCCCGGTCACCTTCGCCCCCGTACGCCGTCTCGCTTGCCCGAAGTGTCCGCAACGCCCCCGCCGTGCCCCCGACGGCAACCACCTCGTAACCCGTGACCCCCTGTCGCGCTACGCGCGTTGACTCTAGGCTGCGCGGTGTTTCACCACCCTCAGCCGTTCAGATCAGACCTCTCCCAGGGGGAAACGTGCCAGCCACTCCTCAGCCACGTCGGCCAAGACGCCGCGCCACCCGTGTGCTCGCCGCCGCGGCCGGTCTCGCCACGCTCGGTGCGTTGGCCGCCGCGCTGCCCGCGAGCGCGGGGCAAGGCCAGACGGGCGCGGCGGACGCGTCGGGCAAGAAGCGCACCGTCGACGTGCAGTTGCTGTCCTTCAACGACTTCCACGGCAATCTCCAGCCGCCGGCCGGATCGTCGGGCCAGGTGACGGAGAAGCAGCCCGACGGGTCCGAGAAGAAGATCGACGCGGGCGGCGCCGAGTACCTCGCCACGTCTCTTCGTACGGCCCGCAAGGGCAACCCTTACAGCGTCACGGCGGCGGCCGGTGACCTCATAGGCGCGAGCCCGCTGCTGTCCGGCCTCTTCCACGACGAGCCGACGATCGAGGCGATGAACAAGCTCGACCTCGACGTCACCAGCGTCGGGAACCACGAGTTCGACGAGGGGGCCAAGGAACTGGCCCGCATCCAGAACGGCGGCTGCCACCCCAAGGACGGCTGCTTCGAGAAGGGCAAGAAGTTCCAGGGGGCCGACTACCCCTACCTCGCGGCCAACGTGACCGACGAGAAGACGGAACGGCCCGTCCTCAAGCCGTACTGGGTGTGGAAGCACAAGGGCGTCAAGGTCGGCTTCATCGGCGTGACCCTGGAGGGCACGCCCGACATCGTCTCGGCCGACGGCGTCAAGGGGCTGAAGTTCCACGACGAGATCGAGACGGTCAACAAGTACGCCAAGGTCCTCGACAAGCAGGGCGTGAAGTCGATCGTCACGCTCATCCACGAGGGCGGCGCCCCCGCGAGCCAGGCGTACAACTACAACTGTGACTCGCCGGGCGCGGGCGACGGCATCTCGGGTCCGATCACCACCATCGCCAAGGGCATCACGCCCAAGGTCGACGCCCTGGTCACCGGCCACACGCACTCCGCGTACGTCTGCACCGTCCCGGACCCGTCGGGCAAGCCCCGCATGGTCACGTCCGCCTCGTCCTACGGGAAGCTCTACACGGACACGACGCTCACGTACGACCGCAGGACCAAGGACATCGTCCGTACGTCGGTGAAGTCCGCGAACCACGTCGTCAGCCGTGAGCAGGCCAAGGCCAAGGACATGACCTCGCTCATCGAGCGCTGGAACACGCTGGCCGAGCCCGTCGCCAACAAGCCGGTCGGCTTCATCTCCGGAGACATCCCGGGCCGTGGCGCCGGAGTCCCCGAGTCGCCGCTCGGCGACCTGATCGCGGACGCGCAGCTCGCGCACGGCAAGTCGATCGACCCGGAGACCGATCTGGCGCTGATGAACCCCGGCGGCATCCGCTCCGACCTCGTCTTCAAGGCGAGCGGAAGCGAGGGCGACGGGGTGGTGACGTACGGCGAGGGCTTCACCGTCCAGCCGTTCAGCAACACGGTCAACCTCGTCGATCTGACCGGCGCGCAGCTGATCACCGGGCTCAAGCAGCAGGTGAGCGGGTCGAACGAGGCATCCCCGAAGATTCTGCAGGTCTCGGACGGCCTGACGTACACGCTCGACATGACGAAGTCCGGCGCGGACCGTGTCGTGACGGACTCGATCAAGCTGGGTGGGGCGGCGATCGATCCGGCCGCCACGTACCGTGTGGCGATGAACTCCTTCCTCGCGGGCGGCGGCGACGGCTTCGCCGAGCTCGGCAAGGGCACGAAGCCGCTGGTCGGCAGCGATGACCTGAAGGCGTTCAACGACTACCTGACCGCCAACTCCTCGGCGGACAAGCCGATCGCGCCGCCCAAGGCGGACAGGATCACCGTCGTGAAGTGAATCGTGAAGTGAATGACGCGTTAACAGACGCGCTCAGTAAGCGGCCCATATCGGCGGTTACTGGGCGTAAGGCTTGGGGTGGGGTGTGAACGTATGGTGAAATCAGCTGATGCGTTCCCCCCACCGCATAGCCACGCTTCCGCCCGATCACAACCAGGCCTCTCCGTCTGATGGTTGGCACGCCGAATCGGTTCCCCCAGAAGCATCAGCGGCACCTGAGACGCCCGCGGAGACCACCGCTCCGCTCAATCCGTACGACGAGCTCGGCGCCCTGGCAGGACCGAACCCGCTGGAGGGCTTCCTCCGCGAGACGGACGACGACAACGCTGCCGCGGCCGACAAGGCCGACACTCCCTGGCAGCCGCCGAACCACCGCCGCGGCAGCCGCGGCCGAGGCCGCAGCCGCCGGCGCAACCGGTTCGCCGGGCTCCCGCTCGCGGGCAAGGCCGTCGTCGCCCTCGTGGTCCTCGCCGCCTTCCTCGCGCTCGGTGA
The DNA here is from genome assembly GCF_040660195.1 of Streptomyces sp. NPDC050147. Lineage (NCBI taxonomy): Bacteria > Bacillati > Actinomycetota > Actinomycetes > Kitasatosporales > Streptomycetaceae > Streptomyces > Streptomyces sp. NPDC050147. The sequence continues at coordinate 24,644 of NZ_JBFALJ010000023.1, forward strand.
CCGCTGGGCCCTGCTCTACGCCGAGCACGAGGCCGCGGAGAAGCTCAAGGACACCATGCACCTGAGCGCCGCGCCCGAGGTCGACATCGAGGGCTTCCCCTTCCTGACCCAGGTTCTCGACAAGCGCGTGGACAAGGTCAAGGTCACCGTCCCGGACGTCGCGGCCGACCGGATCTCGCTCGCCCAGGTCACCGCCACCGCCACGGACGTGACGATCACCGGCGACGGCCCCACCGACATCAAGGGCGCCCTCATCGGGGAGATGAAGGGCGAGGTGCTGCTCTCCTTCGACGACCTGAACCGTGAACTGGGCGCGTCGCAGGTCACGTTCACCGGCCGCGGCAGCGACGAGGTCCTCGCGCGCGGCACGCTGCCCGTCGCGGGCCATGACCTGAAGCTGCGCGCCGACGCCCGCATCCAGCGCAACGGCGACCGCGGCATCTCCACCGACATCGGCAGGATGAGCCTGCAGATCGGCGACCTGGCGACCTACCGTCCCGGCACCCGCGAGTCGGAGGGCCTGCACCTCAGCAAGAAGTCCGCGGACCGCCTCGCCCAGGAGACCGCCAAGGCGAAGGCGCTGCTCTCCGTCCCCTCGATCGTCAAGCGGCTCGGCGTCCCGGACTCCGTGGTCGGCGGCGCCCTGAAGAGCGACACCAAGCTCCACGACCTCGTCGGATCGCCGCGCTTCATCAACGACGTGATGGGCCTGAACCTCATCGACGTCGCGATGGGCCACCCCGAGCTCCTGAAGAAGCTGGGCCTGGACCCGGCGCTCCTCAAGGGCCTCTCCCAGCTCACCCGCCCCGTCCTCACCGACCGGCTGACGCTCGCCTTCCAGCTGCCGAAGCTGCCGGGCAAGGGAAACGTCTGGCTGCGGGACGTGAGCGTGCGGCAGGACGGCATCCGGGTGCGGCTGAGCGGTACGGGGCTGGGGATCGGCAAATAGCAGGGGCTCAGGTGGCGGGGGGCGGCGTCGGCGCGCCGGGCAGGCGGACCGTCGCCACCGTGCCGCCGCCCTCCGCGTGCTGGAGCGCGACCTGGCCGCCCGACTGGTGCACGGTGCGGGCCACGATGGACAGGCCGAGGCCCGATCCAGGAAGACCGCGGGCCGACGGGGAACGCCAGAACCGGTCGAAGACGTGCGGGAGTTCGTCGGCGGGGATGCCGGGGCCGTGATCGCGGACGGTCAGCGCGCCGTCCTTCAGGGCCACCTCGACGGCGGAGCCCGGGGGCCCGAACTTCACCGCGTTGTCCAGGATGTTCACGATGGCCCGCTCCAGGGCCGCGGGCTCCGCGCGTACGTACCAGGGGGCCAGGTCCGCGGCGAACGTCAGCTCCGGCCCGCGCAGGCGAGCCCGCTCCAGGGCGGAATCCACGACCTCGTGCAAGGCGATGACCTGCACCTTTCCGCTCTGCCCGGCGTCCGTGCGCGACAACTCCTGCAAGTCCCCGATCAGCGAGGCCAGTTCGGTCATCTGCGCCGTCACCGAGGCGAGCAGCGCCTTGCGGTCGTCGGGCGGGATGGCCCGGCCGGTGTCCTCGCTGCGGGCGAGCAGCTCGATGTTCGTACGGAGCGAGGTGAGGGGGGTGCGCAGCTCGTGACCGGCGTCGGCGATGAGCTGCTGCTGGAGGTCGCGGGACGAGGCGAGCGATGCGGTCATGGAGTTGAAGGAGCGCGAGAGCCGGGCGATCTCGTCGTCGCCGTCGACGGGGATGCGGAGGTCGAGGTCCTCGGTGCGGGCGACGTGCTCGACGGCCGCGGTCAGTTCGTCGACCGGACGGAGCCCGGTACGGGCCACCCAGAGTCCGGCTGCGCCTGCGCCGATGACGCCGATGCCGGCGACGAGGACGAGGACGAGGACGAGGTTGCCCAGGGTGTCGTCGACCTCGCTGAGGGGCCGGGCCACGGAGACCGCGAGGGGCTGCCCGTCCAGGGGGTAGGTGAGGACGCGGTACTTGGCACCGTTCGACGCCGTGGCGGTGTGGATGGCCTGGGTGGACTCGCGGTCGGCGACATCGACGTCCGCGGGGGAGACCTCGATGGACTGCTTGCCGGAGATGACGCAGCTGTTGCCCTTGCGGTCGACGACCTGGACCGTCGACTTGAACGGGTTCGGGTCGTTCTCCTGGTTGCTGATGACCGATGCGTGACGACACTGCCCGGACCCGTCGATCAGGCTGAGTACGAGCTGATCCGGCACGCGGTTGGAACTCAGCGCCTCGTCCAGCGAGCTGATCAGCGCGGTTCGCACCACGAACCAGCACACGACCGCGGCCGCCGCGACCGCCAGCGCCACCGCCGTGGCCACCAGCATGGCGAGGCGTGAACGGAGCGGCAGCGCACGGAAGCGGCGGATCAGCCCCCTCACTCGGCCCCCCCGCCGGAACCCGGCCGCAGCACATACCCCACACCCCGCACCGTATGCACGAGGCGAGGCTCGCCTCCCGCCTCCGTCTTGCGGCGCAGGTACATGACGTACACGTCCAGGGAGTTGGAGGACGGCTCGAAGTCGAAGCCCCAGACCGCCTTCAGGATCTGCTCCCGCGTGAGCACCTGACGCGGATGCGCGAGGAACATCTCCAGCAAGGTGAACTCCGTGCGGGTCAGCTCCACCGTGCGCGCCCCGCGCGTCACCTCACGCGTCGCGAGGTCCATCCGCAAATCCGCGAAGGCGAGCGTGTCGCCCTCCTCGGCCTGCCCCGCGCCCGCGGCGTACGAACTGCGGCGCAGGAGCGCCCGGATGCGGGCGAAGAGCTCGTCGAGCTCGAACGGCTTGACCAGGTAGTCGTCGGCGCCCGCGTCGAGCCCCGTGACGCGATCGCCGACCGTGTCGCGCGCGGTGAGCATCAGGATGGGCGTGAGGGAGCCGGTCGCGCGCAGGCGGCGCGCGGCGGTGAGGCCGTCCATGCGGGGCATCTGGATGTCGAGGACGACGAGGTCGGGGCGGTAGGCCGCCGCCTTCTCCAGCGCGTCGGCGCCGTCGACGGCGACCTCCGTGCCGTACCCCTCGAAGGCGAGACTGCGCTGCAGCGCCTCCCGCACGGCGGGCTCGTCGTCGACGATCAGGATGCGCAACTGTTCGCGGTCGCCTTCGGCGGGGCTCATCGGCTTGGTACTTCCTCGGGTACGGAGTGGTGGACGGGGCCGGTATCAGCCTCGCACGCGCGCGCGGGACGTGCGCCGTGCGGCGGGCCGGGACGGTGTCCTGGCCGTGGCCACCTCGGGGGCGCGGGCGGCGGTGGCGCCGTGCAGTTCCCCGGCCACGGCGAGGGGGAGGCCGAGCCCGGCCGGGTCGGTGTCCGGGCGGCCCCAGCCGATGGTGACGGCGAGGGCGTGCCGGGCGCGGTTGACGGTGATGGCTGGACCGGGCATGAGGGCCTCCAGGGGCCGGCGAAGCGAGTGGACGGGGTCAGTCGGTCGAGCCGGACCGCAGGGTGTCGAGGTCGGCCTTGACCGTGTTGACCGGGATGGCGAAACCGAGTCCGACACTGCCCGAGCCCGACTGGGCGCCGCTCTGGGACGAGGAACTGGGCGAGTACATCGCGGAGTTGATGCCGATGATGTTGCCGTTCATGTCGATGAGGGCGCCGCCGGAGTTCCCCGGGTTGAGCGAGGCGTCGGTCTGCAGGGCCTTGTACGTGGTCTTCGACGAGCCGGTGTCGCCGTTGAACTGCTCGCCGCCGTACTCGAACGGCCAGCCGCCACCGCCCTGCTGCTGTCCCTGGTCCTCGTCCGTCGACACGGTGACGTCCCGGTCGAGGGCGGAGATGATGCCGCTGGTGACGGTGCCGGTCAGGCCCTCGGGGGAGCCGATCGCCACGACGTCGTCGCCGATCTTGACGTTGTCGGAGTCGCCGAGGCTCGCGGGCTTCAGCCCGGAGGCGCCCTCGGCCTTGATGAGCGCCAGGTCCTTCTTGCTGTCGGTGCCGACGACCTCGGCGTCGTACGTCTTCCCGTCGTCCGTCGTCACCTTGACCGACGAAGCGCCGGAGATCACGTGGTTGTTGGTGATGATCTCGCCGCCCTCCGTGATGATCACGCCGGAGCCGGTGGCCTCTCCCGAGCTGGACTTGGCGCTGATCTCCACGATGCTGGGGCTGACCGCCTCGGCGACGCCGGAGACGGTGCCCTTCTTGCTGGTGGGCACGACGGTCGTGTTGGTGGCGCTGCTCGACGTGGTGTCCTTGCCGGTCAGCTCCTGGAAGGCGTAGGCGGTGCCGCCGCCGACGGCTGCCGCCGCGATGGCGACCGCGGCGAGCAGGGCCAGAGGGCCCCTGGCTCGCCGCCGCGGGGGCTTCGGCGGCTGCGGCTCCTCCGGTGCGAAAGCGGGCGGGGGCGGGTACGCGCCGCCCTGCGTACCGCCCTGATGAACAGGCGCTGACGACTGCTGCTGCTGGGGGTACTCGCCGCTGTGGCGGAAGGTGTCGGTCATGGAATCCAGGCTGCGGGGCGTTCATGAGAGGCGGCTGAGTACGCCCTGAGAACACCGGTAGAACCGTGTATGCCCCTTATAAAGCCGCCGCGTTCCAGGGACTCATGCCTCCGGGCGCGGGCGTGGCCGCAGCAAGCCCGCCCCCTGCGGGTTAATCGGGTAGCTGGGCGGGAGAGGGTGTTCGTCCAGGAGGGACCGCCGGAGCACGTGTCATGTCCCGGCGGCAGCGCCAAGAGCGCGCTAGTGGCAGCCGCAGGACTGCCGGACCACGAGCCGGGACGGGAACAGCTTCAGCCGCTCCCGGCGCGAACCGGCGACCCGAAGCCCGTCGTCCAGGACGAGGTCCACCGCGGCCCGCGCCATCGCGGGGCGGTCCGAAGCCACCGTCGTCAGCGGCGGATCCGTGAGCCCCGCCTCCTTGACGTCGTCGAAGCCGGCAACCGCCAACTGTTCCGGAACGTCGATCCGAAGCTCCCGCGCGGCCCGCAGGATGCCGATCGCCTGGTCATCGGTGGAGCAGAAGATGGCCGTCGGCCGGTCCGGCCGGGCCAGGAGCTCCAGCGCCATCTGATACGCGTCGTACCGGTTGTACGGGGCCTCGAAGAGCCGCCCCTCCACCGAGCGCCCGGCCTCCCCCATCGCCCGCCGCCAGCCCTCGACGTGGTCGGAGACGGGGTCGCCGACGGTCGGGGTCTCGGCGGTGCCGCCGACGCACGCGACGTACTCATGGCCGTGTTCGAGGAGATGCCGGGTGGCGAGCTGCGCGCCGCCCAGGTCGTCCGTGACGACGGCCACGTCGTCGATCCCCTCGGGCCGCTCGTGAAGGAGCACGACCCGCGCGTCCCACGCGTCGATCTCGGCGGCAGCCGAGTCTGTCAGGGCGTGGCTGACGAGGATGAGCCCGGAGACCCGCATGCCGAGGAACGCCCGCAGATAGTGGGTCTCGCGTTCGGCGACATAGTCCGTGTTGCCGACGAGCACCATTTTTCCGCGCTCGGAGGCCGCCTGCTCCACGGCGTGCGTCATCTCCCCGAAGAACGGCTGCCGCGCGTCCGGCACGATCATGCCTATGAGGTCGGTCCGCCGCGACGCCATGGCCTGGGCGACCCGGTCGGGCCGGTACCCCAGCTCTTTGATCGCGGCGAGTACACGCTCGCGCGTGGCCGGGGCAACCGGCCTAGGTCCGTTGTTGATGACATAGCTGACGACGGCGGTGGAAGTACCCGCAAGTCGCGCCACGTCATCCCGAGTCACCTTGGCCACGCGCGGAGTCTACGCGGATGGAACTACCGCTGGGCAGGTCGTACGGCAGCTTCCTTCGGCTCGGACGCGGCCGGTGCCTCGTCCCGCTTCGGGATCTCCCGGTGCTCACCCTCGGCCGGCGGCGTCGCGGCCTTCGCCTTGGCTTCGTCGGTGGCCCGTTCGACCTTCTCCGGAGTGACGAAGCGGTAGCCGACATTGCGGACGGTGCCGATGAGCGACTCGTGCTCGACACCGAGCTTCGCGCGAAGCCGCCGTACGTGTACGTCGACCGTGCGCGTCCCGCCGAAGTAGTCGTAGCCCCAGACCTCCTGGAGCAGCTGGGCCCGCGTGAAGACCCGCCCGGGGTGCTGCGCGAGGTACTTGAGCAGCTCGAACTCCTTGAAGGTCAGGTCGAGGACCCGGCCCTTCAGCTTCGCGCTGTACGTCGCCTCGTCCACGGAGAGATCGCCGTTGCGGATCTCCATGGGGGAGTCGTCGGCGGTGATCGACTGGCGGCCCATCGCGAGCCGCAGCCGCGCCTCGACCTCGGCCGGTCCCGCGGTGTCCAGGAGTACGTCGTCGATGCCCCAGTCGGCGGTGACGGCCGCGAGGCCGCCCTCCGTGACGACGAGGACCAGCGGACAGCCGGGTCCCGTGGAGCGGAGGAGCTGGCAGAGGCTGCGGACCTGCGGCAGGTCACGCCTGCCGTCGATCAGGATGACGTCGGCACCAGGGGTGTCGACGAGGGCCGGGCCTTCGGCGGGGGCCACCCGCACGTTGTGCAGCAGCAGGCCGAGGGCGGGAAGCACCTCCGTCGACGGCTGAAGGGCATTGGTGAGGAGCAGCAGAGAACTCATCGCCGCCCGCCCCCAAGCTCTCGGCTTCGCTCGACCAGGGGGGACCCCCGGCCTGGCTCCGTCCTACGGTTGTGCACGTTTCGCTCGCCCATAACGTCGGTTCCTCCTCGGTCCCTGCGAGGACGTTTACGGCACTACTTCGTACTGGTACTGCCGTGATTCCGGGGCCCGCGCCCTGGGCCTGAACGCGCTGTCGTGTACAACGCGTCTGAAAGCACGAAAGGACCCGGGGGCTTCGCTGCCCGGATCCTCTGCCAAGGAGAATAGCCCACATGAGTTCCGGTCCGGCAGGTCAAGTCGCACGATCTTCTGTGCGGCCGATCACTCGCGTTCAGCGGAGCGCAACGCTCCGTACACGGGACGGCGTCGCCATCGACGCTCTGTACGAGCCCGGTCCCGCCCCGGACACGGACCTCGCGATCGTGATCGCGCACGGCTTCACCGGAGACCGGGACCGGCCGCACGTGCGGCGGGCGGCGGGCGTCTTCGCCGAGGCCGCGGCCGTGATCACGTTCTCCTTCCGGGGCCACGGTGCGTCCGGCGGGCTCTCCACGGTCGGCGACCGCGAGGTGCTCGATCTGGCGGCCGCGGTGGAGTGGGCGCGGTCCATCGGCCATGCACGGGTGGTGACCGTGGGCTTCTCGATGGGCGGTTCCGTGGTGCTCCGGCACGCGGCGATGGCAGGTGCGATGCACGGGGGGCGCACGGAAGCGCGGGTTGACGCGGTGGTCGCGGTGAGTGCTCCGGCCCGTTGGTTCTACCGGGGGACCGCGCCGATGCGGCGGCTGCACTGGGTGGTGACGCGGCCCGTGGGACGCGTGGTGGGCCGGGTGGGCCTGCGCACGCGAATCCACCCGCACGAGTGGGACCCCGTCCCGCTGTCGCCGGTGGAATCGGTCCCGCTGATCGCGCCCACGCCGCTGCTCATCGTGCACGGCGACCGTGACCCGTACTTCCCCGTGGACCACCCCCGGATGCTGGCCGCCGCCGCCCGGGGCGGAGCGGAGCTCTGGCTGGAGAAGGGCATGGGCCACGCGGAGAACGCGGCGGACGACGCGCTGCACGGTCGGATCGCCGAGTGGGCCACGGCATCATGGACGTCGGCAACCGCCGAAGGGTCGGCAACCGCCGAAGGAGAGGAGCTGCCATGGTGAACGGCACCATTCGTTACTGGGCCGCGGCCAAAGCAGCCGCAGGTGTCGCGGAAGAGCCGTACGCCGCGACGACGCTGGCCGAGGCGTTGGACGCGGCGCGCGAGCGACACCCCGGTGAGCTGGTCCGTGTACTGCGGCGATGCTCGTTCCTCATCGACGGCGACCCCGTGGGTACCCGTGGGCATGAGACGGTACGGCTGGCCGAGGGCGGCACGGTCGAGGTGCTCCCGCCGTTCGCAGGAGGGTGAGCAGCGATATGAGCGATCAGCGGTATGAGGGGTACGGGGAGCAGCAGCCGTACGGGGACTACGACCCGTACCGGCAGGAGTATCCCCCTGAGCAGGTGCAGCAGCCTTACCCGCCTGAGCAGCAGTATCAGTACCCGCAGCAGTCGGCCTACCCGCAGCAGCCGTACTCCCAGGACGCTTACACCCAGCAGTGGGAAGGGCAGACCTGGGACACCCAGATCCAGCCCTCACCCGCGGTGGGCGTGACGGAGACGGCCTATCTGCCTCCGCAGGCTTACGGGCAGCCGCAGCCGCAGCCGTCACCGCAGCCGCAGCCGCAGCCGCAGCCGTCGCCCGGTCACCCGGAACCCGGCAGCTTCGGTGGCCACACCCACCCGGCGACACGCCTGCCCGTCGCGGAAGACGCGGGGCCCGAGCCCACAGCAGACCCCGCCACCTACGGCCCCTCCACCACCACCGGCAACCCCCGTGTCACCGACGCCCAGCGCGCCCGGGCCGAAGGGCGGTCGCCGGTCATAGAGCCGGGGATCCAGCCCGCCGCGCTGACCGCCGTGCTCGGGCTGCTGCTCGCCGGTACGGCCGCCATCGGGCAGTACGCACTCCTCGTACCCCTCGTCCTGCTGCAGGCCGTCACCGCCGCCGGGTGGTTCCGGCTCAACGGGATGTGGCCCGCCCGGCAGGGCATCGCGCTCGCCTTCCTGGGCGGTCTTGTCGCCGACATCGCGCTGCTCGTCACCGGCAAGGCGAACGCGCCCGCCGCGATCCTGGGCACCCTGGGCGTCTGGGTCCTGCTCGTTCTCGTCCTCCAGCTGCGCAGCCGCGCCTCCGCCGACGAGCGGATGTCCGGCCTGATGGCGACCGTCGCCTCCGCCGCGCTCGCGATCACCGCGACCGGGCACCTCGCGGCGTCGGACGACGCCGTGACGGTGGGCGGCATCGCCGTCGCGGTCGCCGTGATCGCCCGCGCGCTGCCCCTGCCGACGCCCGCTTCCGTCGTCGTCGCGCTGCTCGCGGCGGCCGGCGCCGGTATCGCCGTCGGGGGCGCGACGGACTTCGGCGGCAAGGGCGCGCTGCTCGGCCTCGGGGCCGGTGTCTGCGCGCTGATCGGCCACCGGGTCGCCAGCTACGACTACCCGTCCCGCTTCGTACACATGACGGCGGGTGTGGCCCTGCCGCTCGCCGCCGCGGCTCCCGCCGTCTATGTGCTCGGCCGTGCCATCGGCTGACACACAGGCTGAACGGCGGCGCAGGCCGATCGTCACAGCTGATCGACAGGTCCCCGGCCGGGCACTCCGGCCGGGGACCTGTCCTTTAGGCTCGCGGCAACGACAGCCAAGCGGGGGTACAAGGTGGGGGAACACCGGACATGAAGCGCTCCGTACGAATACTTCTGATCGTCCTCGTGATCCTGGGGGGTCTCTTCGTGGGCGCCGACCGCCTCGCGGTGGGCTTCGCCGAGGACGAGGTGGCGGAGAAGCTGCGTACCAGTGAAGGGCTCAGCGAGACGCCCGACGTCTCCATCAAGGGCTTTCCCTTCCTGACCCAGGTCGCGGGCGGCACGCTCGACGACGTCGAGATCGGCATCGAGAACTACGACGCGGCCTCCGGCTCCGACAAGATCCGCATCGCCGATCTGACCGCCCGGATGCAGGGCGTCGAGTTCTCCGGCGACTACAGCTCGGCCACCGCCGACAAGGCCACCGGCACCGCCCGGATCTCGTACGACGAGCTGCTCAAGCAGGCGCAGGGCGAGCCGGTCGAGCTGCCGCTCGGCGCCACCGGCAAGGTGGTCGGGCTCTCGGACGGCGGCGGCGACAAGATCAAGGTCGAGGTCGAGGTGAGCAAGGGCGGCGCGAAGCTGCCCAAGCCGGTGCACGTGCTGAGCTCGGTGCGGGTCGAGGGCGACACGATCAAGGTGAACGCCGACGAGATCCCGAAGAAGTTCGAGGTCATGGGCGTCTCGATCCCCCTCCCCGAGGGCATGGTCCGTGATGTGACCGACTTCGAGGAGAAGGTCAGCGGCCTGCCGGGCGGCATCAAGATCGATGGGGTGGAGCCGGCGCAGGACGGCGTGGACATCTCGGTCGAGGGTGCGAACGTGAGGCTCGCGGGCTGAGGCCCTGATCCGGAGCCCTGAACGGCGAACGGCCGCGTGGAGCGGCCGTTCCGCAGTACGAGACGAAGCCGTCCGCGCGGTGGATGTGACAGAGGCGCAGGCAGCCCTCCGTCCCCGCGCGGACGGCTTTTCCGTTCACCGAATCCCACCATGCGGATGATCCCGTCTCATCATCCGACATGCCGGTGACACGGCCACCCTTGCGTCCTTACGATCGGACGCATGCAGCGACAGGCGGACCTCACGAAGCGGCGGGCAGTAGACCTGTGCCGCGTCGCCGCCATGCTCTGTCGCACCTTCTGAGCGGGAGCTCCGACTCCCGTATCCCCCCGGCCCGTTGACACCGTCAGGGCCACCCCGTGCCGCGTACGCAGCGCCACCGCGCAGTCACAGTCGTACGTGGGCATCCCCTCGCACAGCACCGCAGCACCGCAGCCCCGCCGCAACTGCCCCGGAGGAGAAGAAGTATGAGCCGCAGCGACGTCCTGGTAGACGCTGACTGGGTCGAGGCCCACATCGACGACCCGAAGGTTGCCATCGTCGAGGTCGACGAAGACACCTCCGCGTACGACAAGAACCACATCAAGAACGCGATCCGCATCGACTGGACCGACGACCTCCAGGACCCGGTCCGCCGCGACTTCATCGACCAGGAGGGCTTCGAGAAGCTCCTCTCGGCCAAGGGCATCGCGAACGACACGACCGTCGTCCTCTACGGCGGCAACAACAACTGGTTCGCGTCCTACGCCTTCTGGTACTTCAAGCTCTACGGCCACCAGGACGTGAAGCTCCTCGACGGCGGCCGCAAGAAGTGGGAGCTCGACTCCCGCGACCTGGTCGACGGCTCCGAGGTTCCCAGCCGTCCGGCCACCTCGTACAAGGCCAAGCCCCAGGACACCTCGATCCGCGCCTTCCGCGACGACGTCGTCTCCGCGATCGGCTCGCAGAACCTGGTCGACGTGCGCTCGCCCGACGAGTTCAGCGGCAAGCTGCTCGCCCCGGCCCACCTCCCGCAGGAGCAGTCGCAGCGTCCGGGCCACGTCCCGTCCGCGCGCAACATCCCGTGGTCGAAGAACGCCAACGACGACGGCACCTTCAAGTCGGACGACGAGCTCAAGGCCCTCTACGAGGACGAGCAGGTGGACCTGGAGAAGGACACGATCGCCTACTGCCGCATCGGTGAGCGCTCCGCCCTGACCTGGTTCGTCCTGCACGAGCTGCTCGGCCAGACCAACGTCAAGAACTACGACGGCTCGTGGACCGAGTACGGCTCCCTCGTCGGCGTGCCGATCGAGCTCGGCGCCAACAAGTAATCCTCCCCGCCCCCTCGGCAGTGACCAGTTAGGACGAACGCATATGTGTGGAGCGAAGGCCGGCGGCCCTGACGCCTCGACGATCAAGCCCGGCGAGACCACCATCCAGGGCCAGGTGACCCGCGACGGTGAGCCCGTCAGCGGCTACGTACGCCTGCTCGACTCGACCGGCGAGTTCACCGCCGAGGTCCCGACCTCGGCCACCGGCCAGTTCCGCTTCTACGCGGCCGAGGGCACGTGGACCCTGCGCGCCCTCATCCCGGGCGGCACGGCCGACCGCACCGTCGTGGCCCAGACGGGCGGCTTGGCGGAGGTCGCGATCGCGGTCTGACGACAGCGATCAGCGATCGCTGAACGGCCGGAGGGCCGCACCCCAGGGGGTTGGACGCCACTGGATCGGGGTGCGGTCCTCCGGCTTACGCTGGACGTATGTACGCGCGAAGGCGGCACGCCTACTTCGCCATGATGGGGACGTGCATCGCGCTCTTCGTCCTGGCGTGGGGCGTGGTGCGGCTCTGGTCCGTCCCCGTCGCGGTCGGGATGTGCGTCGTGGCGATGGTGATCCCGCCGGTCGCCGCCATGGTCGCCAACCGGCGCGGTCCGGACGACCGCTGGTGGGACGACCCCTCCGGTGACTCGAAGTCCGACGAGTGGTGGGACGAGCTGGACGGCAAGCGGCGGCCCCGTCAGTAGCGGCCGGACACGCCGGCGGCGACCTGCCCCGTCAGTACACGAGCGCCTGCGTGCCGTCTGCCAGGGCCTCCTGCACGAACACCTGCGCGCCCGCGATCCGCACCCCCTTGATGACGTCCTTCTCGGTGATCTCCCGCCGCGCCGCGCACTGCGTGCAGAGCGTGATCTGTCCCGCGGCCACGATCGAGTCGATCAGACCGGGCAGCGGTGCCGCGTGCGGCAGTTCGAACTCCGCCGCGCGCCCCGGCAGCGCGAACCACGACGACTCACCGGTCAGCCAGAGCGAGACCTCCACCCCGCTGGCCACGGCCACGGCCGCCACCGTGAAGGCCTGCGAGCAGCGCTCGGGAGCGTCGGCCCCGGCGGTCACCTTGATCACGAGCTTCTTCGCCATGGCCGCATCGTATGGCCATGGGCGCGGTCACCCGTAAGGCCACCTCGCAGCGAACGGCGGGGTCCGCACGACTACAGTGGGATCGGCTCTGATACCTGCCCCCCAGCTCACCCCATAGTTCACCGAGGAGCACCCCGTGCTTGAGGCCTTCTTCTCCGCCCTGCTGGTTCTGGTCTGCATCGGCGTTCTCGCGTTCGCCGGCCTGACCGTGAAGAAGCTGTACCAGGGTCAGCGCTGAGCCCCGTACGCCCCGTACGCCACCTAGAGATCGTCTGAGCTTCCCATGATCGAGATTCCGTCCGACCTGCACCCCGACCTCGTGCCCCTCGTTTGGCTCCTCGGCAACTGGGCCGGCGCGGGCGTCACCGACTTCCCCGGCGCCGAGAAGGCGAATTTCGGCCAGGAAGTGTCCTTCTCCCATGACGGGCGGGACTTCATCGAGTACCACTCGCACACGTGGGTGCTCGACGCCGAGGGCAACAAGGTCAAGCCGCTGGAGTCCGAGTCGGGCTTCTGGCGCATCGACAAGGACCGCAAGGTCGAGACCGTGATGGTCCGTGACGACGGCGTCGTCGAGGTCTGGTACGGCGAGCTCGCCGACCAGAAGCCGCAGATCGACCTGGTCACGGACGCGGTCGCCCGCACGGCGGCCTCCGGCCCGTACACCGGCGGCAAGCGTCTGTACGGGTATGTGAAGGGCGACCTGATGTGGGTCGGCGAGAAGCAGACCCCCGAGGTGCCGCTGCGTCCGTACATGTCGGCGCAGCTGAAGAAGGTCGTCACGCCCGAGGACGTCGCCGAGATGGCCAGGGGCCTGGGCGATCTGCCGGACGACGGCATCGCCTTCTTCAAGTAGGTCCCGGGCCTTCTTCCAGCAGGTCCCGGGCTCTTCCCGGGGCCGCTTCCCCGGTGGGCCTAGACTGGCCGGTGTGGCGAGCACCGATTCCGACTGGAAGAGCGACCTGCGACAGCGCGGCTACCGTCTGACGCCGCAGCGCCAGCTGGTCCTCGAAGCCGTCGACACCCTTGAGCACGCGACCCCCGACGACATCCTCTCCGAAGTGCGGAAGACGGCGTCGGGGGTCAACATTTCCACGGTCTACCGCACCCTGGAGCTCCTGGAGGAGCTGGCTCTGGTCAGCCACGCGCATCTGGGGCACGGCGCGCCGACGTATCACCTCGCGGACCGCCATCACCACCTGCACCTGGTGTGCCGGGACTGCACGAACGTCATCGAGGCGGACGTCTCGGTGGCCGCGGAGTTCACCGCGAAACTGCGGGAGACCTTCGGGTTCGACACGGATCTGAAGCACTTCGCGATCTTCGGGCGCTGCGAGAACTGCTCCGGAACGGAGCCCCAGCGCTCCGACAAGGAACCCGAGCGCTCCGACAAGGAATAAGAGCGCCCGCCACCGGGTCGTAGTGTGGGTGAACATGAAGAGCCCCCTCCTGTCCCTGCCCGGCGCCGTCCCCGCCGAGGGCGTGGACGAAGGCGTCGCCGCCCACTACGGCGATCTGTTCCCTGAGCAGCGCGCCCTCGCCGACGGCAACGGTTTCGTCGACCTCTCGCACCGCGGCGTCGTCACCGTCTCCGGCCCCGACCGGCTGAGCTGGCTGCACCTGCTGCTCACGCAGCACGTGGCCGAGCTGCCCGTCGGCCAGGCCACCGAGGCGCTGATCCTCTCCGCGAACGGCCACATCGAGCACGCCCTCTATCTCGTCGACGACGGCGAGACCGTCTGGGCGCACGTCGAGCCCGGCACGCAGGACGCGCTTGTCGCGTACCTGGAGAGCATGAAGTTCTTCAACCGGGTGGAAGTCGCCGACCGTACGGACGAGTTCGCGGTCGTTCATCTGCCGGCCGGTTCGATCGCCGCGGTCCCGGAAGGCGTCGCCGTACGTGAGACGGCGCACGGCCGAGATCTTTTCCTGCCGCGTGCGTCCCTGGAGTCGTACGCCGCGGAGAACGGCCCCGCGGTCGGCATCCTCGCCTACGAGGCGCTGCGTGTGGAGACGCACCGGCCGCGGCTCGGCTTCGAGACGGACCACCGCACGATCCCGCACGAGCTGGGCTGGATCGGCACGGCGGTGCATCTGCAGAAGGGCTGCTACCGCGGCCAGGAGACGGTCGCCCGCGTGCAGAACCTGGGCAAGCCCCCGCGCCGCCTGGTCTTCCTGCACCTGGACGGCAGCGAGGTCCACCTGCCGGTGGCAGGCACGGAGCTGCGGCTTGCTTCGGAGGGCGAGGAGGGCCGGAAGCTGGGCTTCATCACGACGGCGGTACGCCACCACGAGCTGGGCCCGATCGCGCTGGCCCTGGTGAAGCGGAACGTGCCGCTGGACGCGGGGCTGCTCGCGGGGGCGGTGGCGGCTTCCCAGGAGGTCGTGGTGGAGCCGTAGAGCTCTGGGGTAATCGGGTGGCTGGGCGGGTGAAAATCCGCCGGGAAGCGGCGGTTCAGTTCGCGGTCACATCTCCAGCAGCACCGTGAACGGCCCGTCGTTCGTCAGCGAGACCCGCATCTGGGCGCCGAAGCGCCCCGTCGCCACCGTCGCGCCCAGGGAGCGCAGTTGGGCCACGACCTCGTCGACCAGGGGCTCGGCGACATCGCCGGGCGCGGCGGCGTTCCAGGTGGGCCTGCGGCCCTTCCTGGCGTCGCCGTACAGCGTGAACTGGCTGATGACCAGCAGCGGCGCGTCGATGTCCGAGCAGGACCTCTCGTCGGTCAGCATCCGAACGGACCAGAGTTTGCGGGCCAGTTGCGCCGCCTTCTCCTTGGTGTCCTGGTGGGTCACGCCCACCAGGACGCACAGTCCCTCGCCGTTGATCTCGCCGACCGTCTCGGGGCCGTTGTCGCCCTCGACGACGACGCTCGCCCCGTCCACTCTCTGCACCACAGCACGCATACGGCCCATCATGCCTGCTCGGCCGCCTGCTCCGAACGGCCGTGACGCGCCGCCGAACGCGCCGCCCATGGGGTGTCCTGAACCCCCCATCTGGGGCCGATTAGGGGCACTCGCTCACATAGCGGCCACCGGGGGTGGCACCATGCTCACACGCGGTGTACCGCGCCGGTCGAGGGGACGGTAGGGCCACAATGAGCACACCAAGTACGGGACAGCCGCCCGGATCTGTGTCGCTGACGCGCATGAGCGCTGCGCGACGTACGAACGTGCCGCGCCCGCCCACTCAGCGCACGGGCAGTGCGGTGCTGTCCGAGCAGCCAGCGCCCGACCTCGCCGCGCTGCTCCTGCGCGAGCTGCGTGAGCTGCGCAGGGCCGCGCAGCAGAACGAGGCGGACCTGAGCTATGTCCGGCGCCTGCTCCAGGGCCGGATCGACATTCTGCGGGCGGAGGTGGCGCGCCGTAAGGACCCGGCGGCGCCGAAGCCGGAGGGGCCGCTCGTGCACCGGCTCTCCGAGATCCTCATGGACGGGCCGGCCCGGCACCGCTCGTCGGCCCGGCATGTGACGCTGGGCACTCCGCACAGCGCGGAGGTCGGCCTCCTGGCGACGGAGATGCTCGCCGAGGTGGAGCTCTCCGACCTGGACGCCCGCACGGACGACGAGCTGCACACGGCCATGGGACGTCTCGTCCGGTACGAGCAGCAGGTGTCCCGGCGGCGCCAGCAGCTTCAGCGCACGGCGGACGATTGCAGCGCTGAGATCGCCCGCAGGTACCGTGAAGGCGAAGCACAAGTAGACGACCTGCTCGCGTGACCCGGTGATCCCGGCTTCCGCGGGCGGCCGCCACGCCACCCTCGCCCCGGAAGGCCGAAGATGACCTCGACGTCCGCCGAGTCCGTCGCCACCCCTGTCATATCCCCGGTCCTCGCCGAGGTCGTACGTTCCGGCTTCGTCGAGGGCCGTCACAGGGGAAGCCTGGTGCTGCTCGCGGCGGACGGCAGCGTGGAGCTCGCGATGGGGGACGTGGCGGCGCCGGTCTTCCCGAGGTCCGCCAACAAGCCGATGCAGGCGGCAGCGGTGCTGCGGGCGGGGCTCGACCTGTCGGGCGAGCGCCTCGCGCTGACCGCGGCGAGCCACTCCGGGGAGGGGTTCCACCGGGACCTCGTCCACAAGATGCTGGCCGAGCACGGTCTGGCGCCGACGGATCTGCAGTGCCCGCCCGACCTCCCGCTCGACGCGGTCGAGGCCGAGACGTATCTGGCGACGGGTGCCGTTCGTGACCGGGTGACGATGAACTGCTCCGGCAAGCACGCCTCGATGCTGGCCGTGTGCGAGCTCAACGGCTGGCCCACGGATTCCTACCTGGACCCGGGGCACCCCCTCCAGCAGCTGATCCTTCAGGTGGTCGAGGAAGCGGCGGGGGAGCGGGTGGCGGCCGTCGGCACGGACGGCTGCGGCGCCCCCCTGATGGCGATCTCCCTGACCGGCCTGGCCCGCGCCTTCCGCCACTTCGTCCTCGCTCCCGAGGGCACGGCGGAGCGCCGCGTCGCGGACGCGATGCGGGCCCACCCGGAGTACGTGGCCGGCACGCGCCGCCCCGACACCTGGCTCATGCGGGAGATCCCGGGCGTCCTCTCCAAGATGGGCGCCGAGGCGGTCCAGGCGTTCGCGCTGCCGGACGGCCGTGCTCTCGCCTTCAAGGTGGACGACGGAGGCCTACGGGCCCTTGGCCCGATCCTGGCCCGCGCGCTGCGCCTGGCGGGCGTGGAGGAGGACGTACTGACGCGAGTCGGCCGTGCGCCCCTGCTGGGCGGCGCGGTCGAGGTGGGGGAGATCCGGGCGGCGTTCTAGGCCGCAGGCCCCTTCTCTTCCCCTTCTCTTCCCCGAAAAATCTGGATGCGGCGCCGGGCGGGGCGGCCCTAGCGTGGGGGGATGCATGATCTTGAGATCAGGGCCATCGCCGACGGTGAGCTGAGGGAGTGGATCCGGGCGGTCAACGCCGGGTTCCTGCGGCCGTTGGCGAAGGTCTCGGACGAGGTGGTCGCCAACCGCACTGCCGCCTTCGACTTCGGCCGCACGCAGGCCGCCTTCGACGGTGACCGCGTGGTCGCCACCTTCAGGTCGTTCGCCCAGCGGCTCACCGCGGTGGGCGGCGCCTCCGTGCCCGCCGACGCCATCGCGAACGTCACCGTCTCCCCGACCCATCGCCGCCGGGGGCTCCTCAGTCGCATGATGTCCGCCGATCTCACCGCGGCCAAGGAGCGCGGTGACGTGGTCGCCACGTTGATCGCCGCCGAGTATCCGATCTACGGGCGGTACGGCTTCGGGCCCGCCACCAGCGCCGCCGAGTGGACCATCGACGTACCGCGGGCCGGGCTCGATCCCCGCTGGGCGGGTCCGGACGGCGGCGCCCGTGTCGACCTCGTGGACGGCGACACCGTACGCAAGGAAGGCCCGCCCCTGCACGAGCGGCTGCGCGCCCGCCGGCACGGCGTCATCGACCGCGACGAACGCTGGTGGCTGGAGAACACCGGGCAGCTCGTGACCCCGGAGAACCCGTGGACCGAGCCCTTCCACGCGCTCTACCGCTCCCCGTCCGGCGAGACCGAAGGCCTGGTCACGTACGTCACGGAGGACAGCTGGAGCGACGGCGGCCAGCCGCGGAACACCGCGACCGTGCAGCGGCTGATCGCCACCACTCCCGCGGCCGAACGCGCCCTGTGGCACTACGTCTGCTCGATCGACTGGGTCAGTGTCGTCAAGTCGGGCAGCCGCGCCCCCGACGACCTGCTCCCGCTCTTCCTGCCCGATTCGCGCGCGGCGCACCTCAGCAGGCAGTCGGACTGGCTCTGGGTACGGATCCTGGATGTCGTACGGGCCCTTCAAGCGCGTACGTACGAGGCTTCGGCGTCCCTCGTCCTGGAGATCGGCGACCGTGCGGGTCTCGCCGGTGGGCGCTTCCGGGTCGATGCCTCCCCGGGCGGTGCACTGTGCGCGCCGACCGCGGACCCGGCGGAACTCTCCCTTGATGTGGGGGAGTTGGGGACGCTATGGCTCGGTGACGAGTCGGCGGTGCGGCTTGCGGAGGCCGGACGGGTGACGGAGGAGCGAGAGGGCGCCGCCGCTGTGGCCGACGCCCTCTTCCGTACGTCCCGGCGCCCGTGGTGCCCGGACGGATTCTGAACTGTTCGTGCGGTGGGCTTCTGTCCGCGCGATGCGCTTCTGCCCACGCGACGCGCTGATGGCTGACCGGACTCCCGGCTCCCCTCCGGATGGGAACCCGGTCAGCCGGCTCTGTCAGCCCGACTGGGCGAGCAGCAGGACGAGGAGCGCAGCCCCGACGCCGCTGATTTTGGTGTTCTTGGCCTTGATGCCCACGGTCAGCAGGACGAAGGCGACGATGCCCAACGGTCCGTACTTCCACTGGATGAGCTGCTCGAATCCGATGGCGAGGGCGGCGATGACGATGGCGATGAGCGGCATGACGTTCCCCCTTTCGGAACGGGGCATGCGGACCCCGTCCCATCCGGTCGGCGGCCATCCGATGGCGGACTACTGGCAGCCAACCCCTTGGGGTTCCTGCCAGGTTGCCTAAGTTGGCCACCAACTTCACCTGAGTTATCTCCGCGCTGGCTCGATTCATAACCACCTTCCGAGCAACTCCCCAAAGATGGCGCGAAGTTGTACTGTTTGGTTGTGAGCCCGGAACCTGCGCCTGTCAACGGGATGAAGAGGCCACCTAGGACGCACCACGAGGTGGCCGACGAACTGCGCGACCGGATCAGGTCCGGAGCGCTGCGGCCGGGCCAGCGCATGCCGACCCAGGCCGAGCTCGCCGACGAGTTCGGCGTCGAGCGCGGCACGATACGCGAGGCGCTGCGCACCCTGCGGGCCGAGAGCCTGCTGGCGAACGTGTCCAAGGGGAGCCCGGCCACGGTCGCCATCACCTCGAAGCAGGTGCTTGCCGGTCCCGGTGGCGTGAAGCCGCAGCCCACCATGGTCGGCCTCGCCCCGCGCATCGCGGCGGCGTTCGAGGCCCCTCATGTCGAGATCGACGCGCTCTGTCTGACCTCCATCTCGCTCACGATGGCGATCGGGGAACCGCTCCGTCAGATTCACGCCGGACAGCGGAAACCGGCCAAGGTCGACGTCCGGGTGCTGTTGCCGAGCCGCAACATCGACCTCGCCTTTCCGGCGCCGGTGGACAGCGGGGGCGACGAGAGCGGGCAGGTGCACAGGCACTGGCTCGACCAGCGGAACGCGCAGGGGCAGGTGCTCCGCCACAACCTGCTGGCGCTGCGGGCCTCGCACGGCATGGACGTACAGGTCTCGTTCCGCGCGCTGCCGTTCACGCCGCCGGTGAAGCTGTATCTCCTCAACGGCTCAGAGGCGCTGTTCGCGTACTACACGCTGACCAAGCAGAGTGAAGAGATCGACCACGAGTACTTGGAGATGTACGACGCCCAAGGCGCGCAGTCGATGCTCTTCCCCTTCCATCAGGGTGATGGCCTGCGGGACACGACGTTCGTGGAACAGTCCCATCTGTGGTTCAACGCGCTCTGGGGCACGATCAGCCAGGATCTGGAACTGGCGCGCGGTTAGGGCTCTGGCTCAGAGGGCGGGTCCGGTCACCGTCAGCGCGAGGACGACGGCTCCGATGGAGCTGCAGGTGGGGCTCTTCGCCTTGATTCCGACGGTCAGGAGCAGCAGCCCGGCGATGCCGACGGACCCGTACTTCCACTGCACGAACTGCTCGAAGGTGACGGCGAACGCTGCTGCGAGGAGGGCGAGGACGGCCATGATGGTTCCCCCTTCTGCCATCTCGGGTGAGTTGGCAACCAACTTTACTTGAGTTGTCCCCACTTGGTCCCACTACATAAACAACTTCAAGACAACTGCCCCGAGATGGCGCGGAGTTGTATCGTCTGGTCGTGACCCAGGAGAACGTTGCAGTGAACGGCAGCAGAAAACTCACTCCCCAGGACATCGCAGACACACTCCGCGACCGCATCCGCTCCGGCGACCTCAAACCGGGTGACCGCCTCCCCACCCAAGCGGTGCTCGCGGAGGAGTTCGGTGTGGAACGCGGAACGGTGCGCCAGGCGCTGAGGACACTGCAGGACGACGGACTACTGGCCAACGTGAGCAAGGGCAGCCCCCCACGCATCGCGGCGGAGCCGCCGGGTCCGACATCGGCCGGAGTGGAGCCCCAGGCCTCGATGGTGGGTCTGGCGCCACGGCTGGCCGACGCGTTCTCGGAGTCTCAGGTGCGGATCGATGTGGTGTCGTACACGGCGGAGACGCTGATCCTGGCGCTCGGTGATCCCCTGCGGCGCATCCACGAGGGCCTCATCCGCCCCGACTCGATCAACGTTCGCATCCTGCTGCCCAGCAGCGACATCAACCTCGCTTTCCCCAGGCCGGTCAACGGCCAGGGCGACGCGGACGGCAGGGTCCACCAGCGCTGGCTGGCACTGCGCAACACCCAGGGGCAGGTGCTGCGCCACAACCTGCGCGCGCTGCGGGCGTCGCACGGCATCGACGTGGACGTCTCGTTCCGTGCGCTGCCGTTCACGCCACCGGTGAAGCTGTACCTCCTGAACCAGCGGGAGGCGCTCCTCGCCTACTACACGATCGAGCGCAGCATGCTGGACTTCGGCAGCGCGGAGATGGAGGCGTTCGATGTCTCCGGACTGAGGTCGCCCCTGTTCTCCTTCGCGAAGAGCGCGGCCCCGCGGGACGCCGCGTTCGTGGACGAGTCCCAGAAATGGTTCGACGCGCTCTGGGCAACCATCGCGACGGAGCTGACACTCTCTTAGTGACTCCTGATACGACACAGACCGAGCGGATGGCAGAAGAGACCGAAAAGCTGCGGGAACTGATCGAACGCGCCCGCTCCGTACTCTTCGACTTCGACGGGCCCATCTGCCGGCTGTTCGCCGGGTACTCGGCCGAGCGGATCGCGAGCGATCAGGTCCGCTGGCTGGAGAGGAGAGGGCTGCGCGGGCTGCTGACCGACGAGGAGCGTGAGCAGCCCGATCCGCATGCCGTCCTGCGTGCGGTCGACCGCAGGCGCCCCGGCAGCGATCTGGTGGCCGAGCTGGAGGAACGGCTCACGCATCAGGAGCTGACGGCGGTCGCCTCGGCACTGCCCACCCAGTACGCGGACCCCCTGATCATGACGTGGCACGCCATGGGCTCGCGCCTGGCAATCACCACGAACAACTCCCCGCGCGCGGTGACCAGTTACCTCGAAGGCCGCCACCTGATCCAGTGCTTCACCCCGTACGTCTACGGCCGCACGCAGGACCTCCACCTCCTCAAGCCGAATCCCCACTGCCTCAACCGCGCCCTCAGCGCGATGGGGGCACAACCCTCGACCACGCTGATGATCGGCGACGCCCCCACGGACTACCAGGCGGCGGAGGAGGCAGGGGTGGACTTCCTGGGCTACGCCCGTAACGAGCGGAAGGAAAAGCTCCTGAAGGACGCGGGTGCGGCTCTTGTGGTGAGCTCGCTGGAGCCGGTGCTGAAGGTGTTGCGAAGTCAGGCCTGAGCCATGAGCAGCAAGAAGATCACCGCCGAGAACGACAGACACGTCTTGTCCTGCGCCTTTCAGCCCGAGGCCGAGCAGGACCAGGGCGAGAAGCCCCAGCCGGCGAAGCGGTGAACTTTCCCTTCAATTGGACTGGTACCCGCTCAACAGCCTGCTCCCCACGCAGCGTGAACTGGCGCGCGAGTTCGACGTCTCCAGGGACACCATTCAGCGTGTGCTGAGGGAACTCATCAGCGAGGGCCTCGTGCGTTCCAGGCAGGGGAGCGGGACGCGGGTGGCGAAGGCTCAGCCGGCTCACGTGAGTTCCGGCGGACAGCCAGGGAGCGGCACGGGCCGGGTCTCGCTCGGGCCGATCATCGGAGCGGCGTTCGCGGCCCCACACGTCACCCTGGACGTCTACACCCTGACCTCGGAATCGCTGGACGCCCACATTCGCGTGCAGGCGGAACGTATACGTGTCCGAGACATCGCACCGGAGCGCATAACGGTCCGCATACTGCTGCCCTCCGAGGACCTCGACCTCCCGTATCCCCGAGCCAAGGACGACCCGGCTGACCCGCGTCCGCAGCAGCGCCTGCGGGACATCACGCGCCGGCACACGGTGTCCCTGCGCAACGCGCTGCGGGACCTGCACACCGAGGGGCTGGTGGCGGAGGTGAGCGTGGAGGTACGCCACGTACCGCTGACACCTACGTTCAAGCTCTACCTCCTCAACGGCGCCGAGGCCCTGCACGGCCCGTACGAGGTGATCGAGCGCCGCATCCAACTGGACGACGGCGAGGAGTTCGACGCCTTGGACGTGCTCGGCCTCGGAGCGGCCCTCACGCACTTCGTGCGGGACGTGGAACCGGAATCGCAGGGGACCCGCTTCCTGAACAACATGCAGGACTGGTTCGAGTCCTGCTGGAGGCTCCTCGCGAACGTGAACGACGGGACGTGAACGAGGCGCTTCTCGAACGCTGTGGCTCCGGTAGTAGCACTTACCTGGCACGTACCTCATTAGGAGTCCCATACGTCGCCGGCGCTCCCGAGCGCCACTATGCTCGCATCACTTTCGCCATCCTCGCGTGACTATTCAGGAGCGGCCCGGCATGTCACCTCCGCCCAGGTCCCCGTTGCTGGAGCACGCGGAGGAGGCAGGCGCGGACGACGCCGACGATCCGTATGGTCGGTTCGTCGACCACGCCCTGCGGCACGGGGATATGAGCGGGGGCCACCACAACCAGAACTACGTGCTTCCGCTGACGGCTTCCATGGCCGGGCTGGTCGGGCGGGAGCCCGGGGAGCCCGTCACCGTACGGATGCGAAGGCAGGACGCGCTGCCGGTCGTCATCCGGACCTGGCAGGACGAGTCGCAGATCCTGCGCGCTATCAAGGGGGTGCTGCCCCACGTACCCGAGTGCCTGGCCAAACGCGATGACTCCGCGGTGCACAGCTATGTGGAGGGTGTGCCCTTCTCCACCATCTGCCAGAACGGCAAGCCGGTCGACTCGCTACTGATCAAGGCGCTGGCGACACTGCTCGCGCAGATGACCCAGGTCCGCCGTGAAGCACTGCCCCCGCTGCCGGAGAGCTGGCCCCGCACCGACAGAGGCAGCAGGTTCTTCCTGCAGATGCTTGCGCGTCTCGCGGAGCGTCAGATCCGGCAGCCCAATTGGGCTGAGTTCGGTGGGCTGTTCGCGGCCCTGGGTATCCCCGAGGACGCCTTGCTCAGGCTGGCGGAACGCGTGCCCAACATGACCCGCCGCCCCTACAGTCTGCTCCACACGGATCTGCACCGCGACAACGTGATCTTCTCCTATGCCGGTGCTCCACCGCTGACCTGCGTGGACTGGGAACTCGCCACCTATGGCGACCCGCTGCACGACCTGGCCACCCATCTGATCCGCATGAAGTACCCGGACGATCAGTGGGAAGAGGTGATCGGTGCCTGGGAGGAGGAGATGCATCGCCTCAGACCCGCGGCGGTCAACGGACTGTCCCGGGACCTGGACCACTACGTTGCCTTTGAGTACGCCCAATCCGTCTACCCGGACGTCATGCGCGCCGCCAAGTCGTTGGGCGGCTCGCCTGACCAGAAGAGCCTCGACACAGCGACCCAGGCTGTGCGCAAGGCATTGAGAGCCGCTGCTGTTCCGCTACAGCTGCCGGGAGTACCGGACGAGGAAGAGATTCAGCGGGTCCTGTTCCGCTGGTGGGCATCCCGGATCGGTGGACGGGCCGAGGGGATCCGGCGGCTGACGCCGATCGCCTGGGAGCCGAGCCGGCGAGTGCCGGAGCACCCTGCGTTCCCCCGGTCCGCTGTGCTCGAAGCGCTGATCGCCGAGGGCGCCGCCCCGGCCTCGCGGGTCTTCAAGGGCACGGCTCACCTCAACACCGTGGTCAGGGTTGACGGGATCGAATTCCCGGTCGTGGTGCGGCGCAAGCTGAGTTCGGCCGAGCGCCGCGAACGCAGCATTCTGAGTGAGCACGCGGTGCTGAGGGCCATTGAGGAATCGGGCGAGCCGGTGCGGGCACCCCGCGTGCTGGCTCTGGGAGCGAGCCACCTGAGGGATGAATTCGCCATCCATTCCTACGAAGGGCCAGGTGTCGGAGACCTGCCCCCGGAACATCCCGTGGACGGCCTGCGCCCCGCCGAGGCAGATCACCTGGTCGACCAGCTCGGTGCGCTGGCCCGCATCGACACCCAGCAGCTGGATCCCACGGTCAGCGAGATGGACTTCTACCCATGGCTTTGCGATGAACTGACCCGGCTGGTCGGGGATCTGCCCAGAGAATCCCAGAAGCTGGCCAGAGAGCTCGGCCTGCCGGACAGCTTCCGATTGCGGGAGCTCTTGAGCCGTCACCGGCTGACGAAGCGCCGACCGTCTCTGCTGCACGGCGACCTCAACCCCTGGAATCTCGTACGCGACGTAAGCAGCGGTGGACTCACCGTCATCGACTGGGAGATGGCGATGATCGGCGACCCGCTGTACGACCTGGTCCGCCACATGCATCTCACGCCGGTCCGCCCCGAGATCAGGCACCGCATGTTCCGACGCTGGTTGCGCCTCCTTCCGGCGGAGTGCACGCGTGGATGGGAGGGCGAGTGGTCGGTCTACCGCTGGATCGAGGGGGTTCGGTCCGCCTACGTGGACCTTGACCGTCTGGTCACCGGCACAGGCCTGGACGCCCCCAACGTGCAGCGCGCCGTGGACTCGTACGCGATGACTCTGGCCGCGGCGACGGCATCTCTGGGGCTCCGGCCCAGCAAGACGGCGAATCCCTACCTTGCCCGAGCGCTCCCGCACGGTCAGCATGGAGCGATGAGGGCGATGCCGTAGAGGCATGCTCGGGGGAGGGCTCTCGTGCCAGGGACAGTGAACGGGGCTGCGCGCAGAGGCGTGGGCGGATTCCTGCGACGATACCGAGCCCGGTATGAAGCGGCGGCCACGCGTGTCCTGTTGCTCGGCATCTTCGTGACCGGTTTGATCGCGCAATTCGTGAAGCCGGTCGGAGACGCTCTGGAGGGCCAGGCGTTCCTGGGGGGAGCGCTGCTCAGCCTGGTCGGGTATGTGCTCTACGACGCTGTCCAGGAGCTCGCCGGCTCGGCCCGGCCGCCCGACCGCAGCCTGGTCAACTCCCGTGACCTGGCGGGCCTGGTGGGCGAGGCCTTCCACGCCAAAAAGGTGGAGATCTGTTTCCTCGGCTATACGGGCGAGACGCTCTACAACGAGCTCTATCACCGGCTCGAGAGCCTCCAGGACGACCCGGGGCCGACAAAACGAGTGTCGATCAGGATGTTGATACCGGACTTCGGCCGGAAGATGACGGTGCCCTCGCTTGTCGGCCCGGACGGGAGGCCCGTCGACTATCCCGAGTTTCGGGCGCGGCTCGAGGCCAAGTGCCGGGAGTACGACCAGATCCTCTCCCGGCTCGCTGACCTGCTGACCGCTGACGGCAGGGTGACGGTGCAGTGCGAGTACCGGCTGTACAACGGGGACCCTCGGGACAAGGTCTGCATCTTCAACAAGGAACTGGTGCTGTGCGGCCTCTATGACGTGGTCGCCACCATGTCCCTGCTGGATCCGGACTGCGAGGTCTACGACCCCAAGGGCTACAACACGGACCTCGCCGTACGCTCCCGCAAGGAGGGGACAGCAGCTGCTGAGACGGCTGTGGCGACGCAGATCAGTCACTTCGAGGGAGTGTGGCGTCTGGCGGCCACGCCGTCGTGGCGTCCGTGAGCCGACCGGGCACCTTGCGGTTCACGCCGTCCGCCTCCCGAAAAGCACCCCCGAAGCCCCCACCGAAGCCGCCAGGATTCCTGTGCACCAGGCCAGTGCCACCCATGGCGTGGAGCCCACCGGCTGGTTGAGGAGCAGGCCCCGCAGGGAATCGATCACGTGGGTCATCGGCTGGTTGTCGGCGAAGGGCTGGAGCCAGTCGGGCATCGAGGACGTGAGGACGAAGGCGCTGCTCGGGTAGGGGAGGAAGCTCACGAAGAACGTGAAGCCGCCTGCCGCCTCGGGGGACTTGGCCAGCAGGCCCACCGTTGCCGAGAGCCAGGACAGGGCCAGGATGAAGACCAGGAGGATCGCGGTGGCCGCCAGCCAGCCGGCCAGGGTCGCCCTCGGGCGGAAACCGATCGTGAAGGCCAGGGCCAGGACCAGGGACGTCGCCATCAGGTTGCGGGCCACCGACGCGAAGACGTGACCCGTCAGGATCTGGGTGCCGCCGATGTCCAGCGAGCGGAAGCGGTCGATGATGCCGCCCTTCAGGTCCTCCGTCACCGCGATCGCCGTGTTCGACGAGCCGAAGCCCGCGCAGAGGAGCAGGACGCCGGGCACCACGTACGTGACGTACATCCGGGTGTCCGTCTTGATCGAGCCGCCGAAGAAGTAGACGAATATCAGCAGGATCATCACCGGGAGCGCCATGGAGGTGATCAGGGCGTCCACGTTGCGGCGGCTGATGCGGATCGCTCGGCCGGTCATGATCAGGGCTTCAGACATGGGTCAGTCCCAGAGTGTTCGGCGGGCGGGATCGGTCCGCGTGAGCGTCCGACGGGCGGGTGAGGGCCAGGAAGACGTCGTCGAGCGTCGCCGTGCGGAGCGTGAACGTCGCGAAATCCGTGCGGCCCGGGTCCAGTTCGTCCAGCAGGGCGCGTACGTCTACTGCCGTGCCGTCCGTCGGGAAGCCCAGCGTCAGGGTTTCGGGGGCGTGGTGCGTGGCCCGCTCGGTCAGGCGCAGGTAGGCCTCCTGGGTGGTGAGCGTCGCCTCCAGGCGGTGGCCCGAGACCAGGGACTTGAGGGCCGACGGTGAGCCCTCCGCCGCGATCGTCCCCTCGTGCAACACCGCGATGTGGTCCGCCAGCCGGTCCGCCTCCTCCAGGTACTGCGTCGTCAGGAAGACCGTCGTCCCTTGTGCGGTGAGCTCGCGGACCACCTCCCACATCTCCCGGCGGCTGCGCGGGTCCAGGCCCGTCGTCGGCTCGTCCAGGAAGATGATCTCGGGCTCGCCCACCAGGCCCGCCGCCAGGTCCACCCGGCGGCGCATGCCTCCGGAGTACGTGCGGACCAAGCGGTCGGCCGCTTCCGTGAGGTCGAAGCGGGCCAGCAGCTCGGCGGCCCGCGTACGGGACGCGGGGCGGGACAGACCCGTGAGCCGCGCCATCATCCGGAGGTTCTCCGCGCCGGTCTGCGTCTCGTCGACCGCCGCGAACTGGCCGGTGAGGCTGATCGCGCGGCGGACTTCGCGACGCCCCGTACGGATGTCATGGCCGGCGACCCGGGCCGTGCCCGCATCGGGCGTGGTCAGCGTGGTGAGGATCCGCACGGCCGTCGTCTTTCCGGCGCCGTTCGCACCCAGGAGGGCGAAGACGGTGCCGGGCGGCACGTGGAGGTCGATGCCGCGGAGTACGGGGACGGCGCGGCGGGTGCCGATTCCGTAGGTCTTGGTGAGGGATGTCGCCTCGATGGCCGGGGCTCGCGTGGGTGGCATGAGGTGGGTTCTCGGTTCTCTCGGTCGGGTGAGTGGGTGGGGCCCTCTGCTCTGGCCGCGCCTCAATCTATTGCGTATGGTCTACGCATTACTGAGTAAGGGTTACGCAGAACTACGATGTGCGTCAAGAGGGGGCGTTCGAGGAGAGGGAGGCGGTGCGGCTCATGGCGGCGGACGGTGACGGCGCGCAGGACCAGGGAACGGGGCTTTCCGTGAGCCTCGAAACCGCCTGGGGGCTGCGCGAGCGCCCGTCGAAAGGACCCAGGCCCGGCCTGAGTCTCGAACGCATCGTCGACGCGGGCATCGCCATCGCGGCGGCGGAGGGCATCGGCGCTGTCTCCATGGGGCGGGTCGCCAAGGCGCTCGGCGTCTCGACGATGTCCCTCTACCGGTACGTCTCCGCCAGGGACGAGCTGTACGTCCTGATGCAGGACGCGGCGACCGGGGCCCCGCCCGAGATGCCCGCCGGCATCACGGGGTGGCGGGAGCGGCTGGAGTGGTGGGCGCGGGCCCAGCGCGAGGTCTTCCGGCGCAACCTGTGGCTCGTGCGCGTCCCCGTCACCTCACCTCCCGCCTCGCCGCACTCCTTGGAGTGGATGGAGCAGGGGCTCGCGGCACTCGACGGCAGCGGGATCGACGAGGGCTGGAAGCTCTCCGTCCTCATGCTGGTGGGCGGGTTCGTGCGCAACGAGGTCGCTCTCATGGCCGATCTGGACGCGGCCATGCGGGCGGGGGGCCAAGACCCCGACGAGGCGATGCGGAGGTACGCGCGCACGGTCGACGCCCTGACCTCGACCGCCCCCGAGCGGTTCCCGGCGCTCCGGCGGATGCTCGCCGCGGGTGTCCTCGACGTCGCGGACGCCGAGGACACGGAGTTCGAGTTCGGGATCGGGCGGTTGCTCGACGGGGTGGCGGTGCTGGTGGGGGATCGGTGAGAGCGAGGCTGGTGGGGGATCGGTGAGTGCGGGGCGTGCGGTGGGAGCGGCGCGGGCCAGGCGTCTTTCGGGCGCCCTTCCGGCGTCTCTCGGACGCTTTTCAGGCGTACCGCGCCAACCCTGACCGCAGTTGCCCGAAGGCCCGGTTCGCCGCCACCACCGCGTCCGGCCACACCGCTTCCGCGCTCTCGCCCGCGTCGATGCGGTGCCAGTTCTCCAGGGCGAGGATGCGTTGTACGGCGATGATCTGGCCGGCGGCCAGGCGCGCGGCGAGTGCCTGGCCGTCTGGCGGCGTCTCGCCGAGGGGTTCACCGAGCGTCTCGCCGAGGGGCTCACCGACGGTCTCGCCCAATGCCTTGCCGAGCGCCCGCTCCGACCGCTCCTGATACGCGTACAGCCGCGCCACCAGCGACGGTGTTCCGTACAGCAGACGGTGGAAGGCCAGTACGTGGGCGTTGTCGCACAGGCCGGTCACCGGATCCCGGCGCTCCAGGCCGTCGAGGAAGTGACACTGCAAGGCGTCCAGGGGTGAGCGTTTCGCGGGGCGCTCGGTCACCACGCGTGCCGCCTCGTCCACATGGTCCGCGAAACGGTGGAGTACGAGGTCCTCCTTGGCCGGGAAGTACCGGAAGAGGGTCGGCTTCGAGATGTCGGCGGCCGCCGCCACCTCCGCGACCGGCACCTTCTCGAAGCCCTTCTCCAGGAAGAGCGCGATCGCCGCGTCGGAGACCGCTTGGTACATCCGCTGCCGCTTGCGCTCGCGGAGGCCGGGGGTGGCGGGGGCGCCGGGGGCCTGGGGGACGCCGGGGGTGCGGGGGGCGTCAGCGCCGGTGTCGGCGCCCGTGCCTGCGCCCGTCCCAGCGCTCGCGCTCGCGCCCGTGCCCGTGCCCGTGCCCGTGCCCGTGCGAATCGTAGGGCCCTCTGCGTCCGTCATGGCGGGAGCCTATCGCACCGCTGATGCACGGTAATGAATTTAACCCGGGCATGAATCCGGCTCAGGCCTGAATATTACTCGGCGACAAACGTAACTCGGTTACATTATTCTCGACCGTATGACGCGCCTCGACGAAGCCCTGGCCCATGAACGCCGCTACCACGACACCTGCCGCGCCGCCCTCACCGGCATGGTCGACGGCGCCGAGGAGCACGTCGTCAACGGAGCCGACGTCTCCGCGTCCGGCGCCGACGCCGAAGTACTCGGATACCAGTTCCGCAGCCACGCCAAAGCGATGCGCGAACTCCCCGAAGCCCCGCTCTTCTTCGGCCGTCTCGACTTCGCCGCCGATGGTCCCGTAGCCGACGAAGCCGGTGATCACCGCGGGCAGAGCTACCACATCGGCCGCCTCCGCATCACCGAACACCCCTCGGCGCCTCCCCTCGTGGTCGACTGGCGCGCCCCCGTGTCCCGCGCCTTCTACCAGGCGGGGGCCCGCGGCCCCCAAGGCGTCGCCGTCCGCCGCCGGTTCGGCTGGGCGCCCGGCAGCAAGGGCGACTCCGCCGACCTCACCGGCCTGGAGGACGAACCGCTGGCCG
Organism: Streptomyces sp. NPDC050147; assembly: GCF_040660195.1. Lineage (NCBI taxonomy): Bacteria > Bacillati > Actinomycetota > Actinomycetes > Kitasatosporales > Streptomycetaceae > Streptomyces > Streptomyces sp. NPDC050147. The sequence goes on from NZ_JBFALJ010000023.1 coordinate 55,006, forward strand.
ATCCCACCGCCAACACCCCGCCCGCGCCGAGCACCCCGCCCGCGCCCAACACCCCGCCCGCGCTGCCCCCGCAAGGCAGCCGCATCCTCACCGGGGAGATCGAGCGCCCCCGCGTCGGCCCCATGCGCGACATCGCCGCCACCATCCAGCCCGAGCAGGACGACCTCGTCCGCGGTGAGCTGACCGCATCCGTCTGCGTCCAGGGCGCCCCCGGCACCGGCAAGACGGCCGTCGGCCTGCACCGCGCCGCGTATCTCCTCTACACCCACCCGCAGCGCGTGCAGCGCGCCGGGCTGCTCATCCTCGGCCCCAACCGCACCTTCCTCCGCTACATCGCCGAGGTGCTCCCCTCCCTCGGCGAGACGGGCGTGCGTCAGTCCACCGTCGCGGACGAGATCGCCAGGGCCACCGCGCCCGTGCGCGCCAAGGACGACGAGGCCGCGGCGAGCGTCAAGCACGACGTCCGCATGGCGGAGGTCCTGCGCCGCGCGCTGTACTCGCGCATCACGCCGCCCACTCGCTCCATCGCGGTACCGGACGGTTCGTACACCTGGCGGGTCGCGCTCGACGACCTGGAGCGGATCATCGCCGACGTGCGTGCCGATGAGCCCCCCTATGCCGTCGGTCGCGAGCGCGTGCGCACGCGTGCCGTCCGGCACATCCAGGAGCAGGCCGAGCGCCGCGCGGGCGCCGTGAACAACGCCTGGCTGCAGAAGATCTCCCGCGCCCGCCCGGTCTCCGCCTTCGTCGACGAGGCCTGGCCCAAGGCCGGACCGGAGGAGGTGCTCGCGGCCTTGCTCGCCGACCCGGGAGCGCTCGCAGCCGCGGCCGACGGCATCCTCGACGCCGCCGAGCAGCGGGCGATCCGCTGGGCCAAGCCCCCGCGCTCGTACAAGTCGGCGAAGTGGTCCGCCGCCGATCTCGTCCTGCTCGACGAGATCGCCGGGCTGCTCGAACGGCCCGGCGGGTACGGCCACATCGTCGTCGACGAGGCGCAGGACCTCTCCCCGATGGAGGCCCGCGTGATCGCCCGCCGCGCAGGTTTCGGCTCGCTCACCGTCCTCGGCGACCTCGCCCAGGGCACCACCCCCTGGGCGGCCCGCGGGTGGCCCGAGCTCCTCGCCCACCTCGGCAAACCCGACGCTACCGTCACCCCTCTGACCACCGGCTTCCGTGTCCCGAAGGCGGTCGTGGGGCTCGCCAACCGCGTCCTCGCCTCGCTCGACGTCGACGTACCGCCCGCGCGATCGCTGCGTACGGACGGCGAGTTGAGCATCCGGGAGGTCCGGGACGTCGGCGCCGCCACCGTCGACGCGGTGCGTGCCGCGCTGGCCCGTGAGGGCTCGGTCGGCGTCATCGCCGCCGACGCCGAGACCGCGCGGCTGCGTGCGGCCCTCACCGCCGCCGGCGTCGACAGCGCGGGCCCGGACGACCTGGGCGCGCGCGTGACGGTACTGCCCGCGTCCATGGCGAAGGGCCTGGAGTACGACCATGTCGTGGTGGTCGAGCCCGCCGCCATCGCGGAGGCGGAACAACGCGGACCCAGCCGCCTCTACGTGGCCCTGACCAGGGCGGTGTCCCGGCTCGACGTGCTGCACAGCAGGCCGCTGCCGTGGGAGGAGTGATCCGCCGACGAGGCGCGTGAAGTCGCCGTTCACGCTCTTCACGCTGATCATGCTATTCATGCTGTTGCGGTTATATAGCCGTCGGGTTATGTTCGGAGTGTGCCCATACCGTTCGATGTCCTCGCCGAGCCCAGCCGCCGCAAGATCCTCGACCTGCTGCTCGAACGCCCGCACCTGGTCGGTGAGATCACCGAGCGGCTCGGTCTGAGCCAGCCCGGCACGTCGAAGCACCTGCGGGTCCTGCGCGACGCGGGTCTCGTGCGGGTGCGGCAGGACGCGCAGCGCCGCTGGTACGAGCTGCGGCCGGAGCCCCTCGCCGAGCTCGACGCATGGCTCGCGCACTACCGGCACCTCTGGACGGGCAGGCTCGACGCCCTCGAACGGCACCTCGACGTCATGGACGGTGACCCCTCATGAACCCGCACTCCGACACCCTCGGCCCCGACGAGGAGGGCGACCGCAGCGTCCTGCGGATGGAGCGCCGCCTCGCGCACCCGCCCACCAAGGTCTGGGCCGCGATCACCCGCCCCGAGCACCTCGCCCAGTGGTTCCCCTCCGAGGTGACGTTGGAGCTGCGGCCCGGCGGCGCGATGGGCTTCCACTTTCCCGGCGACGAGGGCCCCGGCATGACCGGCGAGGTCACCGACGTGGACGAGCCCCGCCTCTTCGCCTTCAGCTGGGGCGACGACCATCTGCGCTGGGAGATCACGCCGGACGGTCCCGACGGCCGTGGCTCGCTCCTCACCCTCGTCCACACCTTCGGCGACCGCTTCGGCGCCCCGAGCTTCGCCGCGGGCTGGCAGCTGTGCGTCTCGGCGCTCGGCCAGTTCCTCGACGGCGGAAAGGCCGAGGTCAGCCGGGACGTGGGCGAGCTGCACGAGGCGTACCTGGAGCAGTTCGACCTGGGGCACGGACAGGTCACCGGCGACGGCATCCGCTTCGAGCGGCAGCTGGTGCGGTCCGCCGACGCGGTGTGGGCCGAACTCTGCGCGGGCGAGGTCCCGTTGGAGGGCGACACCGCGCCGGACGGCTTCCTGGCGGACGGCGTCTCCGCGGGCCCGGTCACGGCGCTGCGGGCGCCGGAGTTTCTTACGTACGCCGTGTATCCCAAGGGTGAGGTGCGCTGGGAGTTCGGCGAGGGCACGGGTTACGGCACCCGGCTCGTCCTCACGCAGACCGGCCCCTTCGACAGTGCCGGCGGTGCGGCGGCCACGGACGAGGCGCTCGCCGCCTGGCACGCCCGCATCGAACGGCTGGCGGGCAGGCTTCTGGAGGGCTGACACCGACCGCAGCGGGGGCGGCGCTCAGTCGTCAAGGACCGCTTCCATGACCGCCTTCGCGATCGGCGCCCCGAGCTTGCCGCCCGCGATCTCCGAGCGCGGGATGTTCATGTCCTTCGGGTCGACGAACACCGCGACCGCGACCGGCGACGAACCGTCGTCCTGCTTGGCGTATGAGACGAACCAGGCGTAGGGCCGCTCGTCGTTGACGTCCGAGCCGTGCTGGGCGGTGCCGGTCTTGCCGCCGACCGTGACGCCGTCGATCCGCGCCTTGTTGGCCGTGCCCTTCTCGACGGTGTGCTCCATCATCTCCTGCACCTTGCCCGCGGTGTCCTCGGAGACGGCCTGGGAGAGTTCCTGCGGCTTGCCCTTCTCGATCGTCGAGAGGTCCGGACCGCGCAACTCCTCCACCATGTACGGCTTCATCACCTTGCCGTCGTTGGCGAGGCCCGCCGCGACCATCGCCATCTGCAGCGGCGTACTGGTCAGGCTGCCCTGGCCCATGCCGGTCAGGGCGGTCTGCGGCTTGTCGAGGCCGTCCGGATAGCTGCTCGCGGACGAGCGCACGGGGACGAACTGCTCCTTGTTGAAGCCGAACTTCTCCGCCGTCTCGCGCATGTCGTCGTCGCCGACCTTGAGCGCGGTGTCCAGGAAGACGTTGTTGCACGACCACTGCATGCCGACCTTCAACGAGGCCTTGTCACAGGGGGCGCCCGGCACGTCGTTGCCGATCGTCGTCGAGCTGAGCGGCAGCTTGTAGGGGGCCTTGGCGTCGGTGCGGTCGTCGATGTCGTCGATCACGCCGTGCTCCAAGGCGGCCGCCGCAGTGAGGATCTTGAAGGTCGATCCGGGCGGATAGATCTCGCGCAGCGCCCGGTTGGACAGCGGCTTGTCCTTGTCCTTGCTGAGCCGCGTGAACTCCTTGCCCTCCTTCTGCGAGATCCCCGCGAAGACGGAGGGGTCGTACGAGGGGGTGCTGGCCATCGCGAGCACCTTCCCGGAGCGCGGGTCGAGCGCGACGACCGCGCCCCGGGCGTCGAGGTCCACCAGGCCCTGGTAGGCGGCCTTCTGGGCCTTGGGGTCGATCGTCGTGATGACGTCGCCGCCCTTGCGCTTCTCGCCGGTCAGCATGTCCAGGGTGCGGCGGATGAAGAGGCGGTCGTCGTCGCCGCTGAGCACGTCGTTCTCGACACCCTCCAGGAAGGTCGCGCCCTGGGCCTGCGAGAAGTAGCCGGTGACCGGCGCGTACATGGGGCCTTCCTTGAAGACCCGCTGGTACTTGAAGTCGGTGCCGCTGACTTCCTTCGAGCCGGTGATCGGCTTGCCGCCGACGATGATGTCACCGCGGGGGTGGGAGAAGGCCTCGATCTGTACGCGCCGGTTCTTGTCGTGCTTCGCCAGCGACTCGCCCTCGGCGAACTGCACCCAGGTCGCGCGCAGGAGCAGGGCGAGCGTCAGCACCCCGCAGAAGACGGCTATGCGACGCAGCGGCTTGTTCATCCGGTCCCCCCAAGACCCGTGACACCATGACACCGGGTTGTGATGAAGCTTCATCATGCGCCCGGAGTCGCGGATCTCCTGCCTGTTGTTGCCGAATGGTCACACTTGCATCGTGTCCCGCCGGCCCTCCCGCAGAACCTCGATCACGCTCGCATAGCTGTCCAAGCCGTGCCCGGCGGCACTCGCCCGCTCCATGGTGGCCTTCAGGAGTTCCGGCAGCGCGTTGTCGACACCGCGGTCGGCCGCCGCGTGGATGAGATGTCCGATCGCCGTGATCTGTACGTCGACGGTGGCGTCGTCGCCCGGATAGTGCCCGGCGTCCACCTGGGTCGCGTAGGTGTCGAGGAACCCGGCGACGGCGTGCCGCATCCAGCGGATGGCGACGGGCGTGAAGTCGGTTGCTTTGGTGCCGTCGGACTTGGTCGTGTCCGCGCCGACCAGGGCCGTGCCGTGCAGCCAGCCCGTGAACGTGGACCACATCAGGCCGAGCAGGGCGACGTCGTAGAGCGAGGCGCGGCCCGGTTCCGCGCCCAGGTACAGGGGGTCGCCAAGGGCGGCCAGAGTGGCGCGGTGCGCGTCGAACACCTCGGCCGAGCCGCTGTAGAGGAACATCATCTCCGGGTTCCCGACCCCCGGCGGCGTGGTCATGATCGCCCCGTCGAGATAGCCGAGCCCCAGGGACTCGGCCCACTTCGCCGCCTCGTCGGCCTGCTCCGGAGAGCCGGAGGCGACGTTGACCAGAGCTTTTCCGGCGAGGTTCTCGGCGGCGGGGTCCAGGACGGCGTGCAGGGCGCCGTAGTCGAGAACGCAGGCCAGGACCAACGGGCTCGCGGCGACGGCCTCTTCGGGGGTGGCGGCGAGGCGGGCGCCCCGCGCGACGAGGAGCTCGGCCTTGGCGGGGGAGCGGTTCCAGACGGTGGTGGGGTGGCCGTGCTCCAGGAGGGTGGCGGCGAGGGCGGCACCCATGTTGCCCAGGCCGATGACGGTGACGGGGGTCTTGTTCCCTGCGCTGATGCTGCCTGCGTCGGTGTTCTCTGCGTACGTGGTGCTTGCGTCGGTGTTCTCTGCGTTCATGCGGACCACGCTCGCAGCGGGCGGCGGCGCCGGACAGTGACAGGGGTGACGGCGGCCACCAAATTCCTGCCACACCCTGGCGCGGCTTCGTTGCGGCCTAGTCTCACCGTATGAGCGCTGGTTCCGTGGCCCTGGTCGTGACCGAGGAGATAGCGATCCCGTCATGGGATCTGTACGAACTGAGCATTCCCTGCACGGTGTTCGGCAAGCCGCAGCCGGATCTGTCGGACCACTGGTACGACTTCCGGCTGTGCAGCGCGTACGGGGGTGATGGCGCGTACGGGGATGACGGCGCGGGCGTGGCGGACACCGGCCTGACGGTGCGTACCCCGTACGGCCTCGATGACATCGTCGGGGCGGACACGGTCATCGTCACGTCGGTGCCGGACGCCTGCGTGGAGGAGGGCCGCCCGCTGCCGGACGGCCTGACCGCGGCGCTGCGTCGCGCGTACGACGGGGGTGCCCGCATGGTCTCCCTGTGCACCGGCGCCTTCGCGCTCGCCGAGGCGGGGCTGCTCGACGGCCGCCGGGCCACCGCGCACTGGATGCACACCGCCCAACTCGCGGCCCGCTACCCGAAGGTGGAGGTCGACGACTCCGTCCTCTACGTGGACGACGGTGACGTCCTGACCAGCGCGGGCGTCAGCGCGGGCCTCGACCTGTGCCTGCATCTGGTCCGCCGCGACCTGGGCGCGCACGTAGCCAACCAACTGGCCCGCCGCATGGTCGTACCCGCGCACCGCCCGGGCGGCCAGGCCCAGTTCATCGACCTCTCCGTGCCCGCGACGGACGACGAGGGCCTCGGCCCCGTCCTGGACTGGGCGCGCGCCCGCCTCGACCGCCCCCTGACGGTCGACGACCTGGCGCGGCGCGCGGCGATGAGCCCGCGCACCCTCTACCGCCGACTCCAGGCGGCCACCGGCACGACCCCGCTCCAGTGGCTGCTCAACCAGCGCCTGGCCCGCGCCCAGAGTCTTCTCGAATCGACCGCCGCCCCGATCGACAAGATCGCCGAACTGAGCGGCCTCGGCACGGCGAACAACCTCCGCCACCACTTCCTCAAGCAGGTGGGGGTCTCACCGGGGGACTACCGGCGGGCCTTCGGGGCGGGCGCGGCCAACCGTTAAGGTCTGCGCTCATGCGGAACACGGAGACCGTTCGACGTGAAGGACCCGAGCGCAGGCGCCAGACGCTGGAACGCCTCGACCGGGAGCGGGACATCTGGCTGTCGACGTCCCACCCGGAGCACGGGCCCCACCAAGTGCCCCTGTGGTTCTGGTGGGACGGCCGCGCGCTGTGGATGTGCACCGGCGAGACCTCCGTGACGGTCCGCAACGCGCGCCAGGAGCCCCGGGTGCGCCTCGCGCTGCCGGACACCTCCGATGTGGTGCTCGTGCAGGGCGAGGCGGAGTGCTTCCCGGCCCGCGACGTCCCGCGGGACGCCGGGGACGGGTTCGCCGCCAAGTTCGGCTGGGACCCGCGCAAGGAGGAGAGCTCCTACGTGTATCTGCGCGTGACCCCGCGAACGGTGCGTGCCTGGCGCGGCGAGCACGAGCTGAGCGGCAGGGTCCTCATGCGTGACGGGGCATGGGTGGCGTAACCGCTGTCTGGCCCCGCCGAGGGGCCTGACGCTCTCTACTTCTCGCGGGCCTGGTTGAACCGGAGCATGTTGCCGGCCGGGTCGCGGAAGGCGCAGTCGCGGACGCCGTACGGCTGGTCCATCGGCTCCTGCAGCACGTCGGCGCCCGCGGCGCGGATCCGCTCGAAGGTGGCGTCGACGTCAGCGGTGCGGAAGATGACGCCGCGCAACATGCCCTTGGCCATCAGCTCGGCCGCGGCCTGGCGGTCGGCGTCCGACGCGTTCGGGTCGGCGAGCGGCGGTTCGAGGACGATCTCCACGTCCGGCTGCGACGGCGAGGCGACGGTCACCCAGCGCATTCCCTCGAAACCGACGTCGTTGCGCACCTCGAGACCGAGCACGTCGCGGTAGAAGGCGAGCGCCTTGTCGTGGTCGTCGACGGCGATGAAGCACTGTGCGAGGTTGATTTCCATGCGTACGACGCTACGGACCGGCGTCGGGTTTCGCTTCTCCGTTCCTGATCGGCTCGTTCGGCTCGTTCCTGATCGGCCCGTTTTTGGCCGGTCCGTTTCTGACCGGCCTGGTGTGGATCTTGGCGACGCAGGCGGGGATGGCGGCGCTGTCGCCGTGGTCGCGGGCGCGGTACGCGCTCGGGCTCTCGCCGACCAGTTCGGTGAACCGTGAGCTGAAGGAGCCGAGCGACGTACAGCCGACCGCCATGCAGACCTCCGTCACCGACAGGTCTCCGCGCCGCAGCAGTGCCTTGGCCCGCTCGATCCTGCGGGTCATGAGATAGCTGTACGGCGTCTCTCCGTAGGCGGCGCGGAAGCTGCGCGAGAAGTGCCCCGGCGACATGAGGGCGGCGCGGGCCAGCGCCGGGACGTCGAGGGGCTCCGCGTAGTCGCGGTCCATACGGTCACGGGCCTGGCGGAGCCGGACGAGGTCGGGGAGAGACACAGACACACCGGGAACGTTACCGACCGCCGCGAGAAGCGGGCGGCCGGTGACGCGCCCGGCGCAGGGGTCAGGCCGCGGGGCAGAGCGCGGCGGGCGCCACGGTCGTGTGCACGGGGCGCACGGTGGGCGCGGTGCGGGCGGTGGCCGCGGCCTCGGCCGCGCTCCGCGAGCGGTTGCGGGCGAAGACGACCAGCCGCAGCACGGCGAACCGTGCGACACCGGCGAGCGCGGAGGCGGAGAGGTAGACGACCTGTTCGAGCACCGCGCCGGGCGCCGCCACCAGCTGCTGAAGGGCCAGCATCGCCAGGCAGGTCACCGCGTACGCGGCTGCCGCGGAACCGGCCGACTGCGCGTGCTGACGCCCGGTCGCCCGCCCGCCGGCACCGAAGGTGAAGCGGGCGTGCAGCTCGGTGGCCAGGAGCGTGGAGACCACCGTGATCAAGGCGTTGGCCAGGGCCCAGGGAACCCAGGAGGCCAGGGCGGCGACGGCGAAGCTGGAGACGACCCCCACCCCGCCACCACAGAGCACGAAGCGGGCGAAGGCGCTGAACGCGCCGGGTGCCGCCGACTGCTGACGCTGTGCTGATTCCATGATCGATCCCCTCCCCGGTTGCTTCAGGCGGCGGCGTTCTCCGCTTCAGTGGTGCCATGGTGGCACACTCATGGTGTCACGTCGAGGCATTATTGGCGTCAGGTGTGGCGCCGCGGGCGGCAACGACCGTCACTGCCCCATAAAGCCGCAGGTCAAGGGCTAGTCGCTGGTGGTGTCACGCGTGCGCAAATTCTCGGCATGTTCCCCTCGTCGGGCGGGAAAGGGCGACGTTGATGGCACCAAGTGGCACACCGTGGTTGTCCTGTCCCAGATAACTGTGGGCAGGGCGAGGTTCTGACCTGCGGTGCCTACGGTTGAGTGGGACAGGCTGGCCGTCGATGTCCCGCTCAACCGTAGGCAGCCGCCTCCTAGGGTGCTCATCGCGGAAGTCCACTGGTCGGCGCGGAGGTGCCGGGCCCGCCGAGGCCCGGCGGCAAGAAGTCGGGGAACCTTCCCCGCTTGCAAGTCCTCTTCCCCGCCTCCCTGGGGACGTCGCCGAGTTCACCAGTCTGCTCGCGCCCGGCGACGCCCGACGTTTGCGGCGGTCAGGCCGTATGGGAGCGGGTAGAGGTGATCACGACGGATGTGTAGGGCATGGTGGCGTGGCCGCCGAGCATGTCGATCGCAGTCCCGGCGCTGTCCAGGATCTCCGCCATTTTGTCTGCGGGAAGTTGGGTGAGGCCGCCGAAGGTGGGGAGCTGGTCGAGCCACTCCTCTCGGGAGTAGGTGCGCTCCCAGGCGAAGCGCCACTGTTCCGGCTCGCTGAAGCTGCCCGTCTGCCGGATCCCGTCGGCGATTCTCGTGAACAGTGGCTGGTAGGCGTCCACGGCCGATCCTCTCAGCAGGCCGGGGTTGAACGGGGAGTCGGGGGCGACCCGTTGGAGTGTTTCAGCGAGGGCGTCGATCAACTGGGCCGGGAGCTGGGGGACGTGGTGGAAGGGGGCGAGTCGGCCGCCGGGCCGGAGCACCTGGGCCGCCTTGGCCGCGCCGGCGACGGGGTCCACCCAGTGCCAGGCGGTGCCGGCGATGACCGCGTCGAACTGCCGCCCGGCCGGCTGCCAGTCCTCGAACCTGGCGACCTCGACCTCGACACGGCTGCGTCGCGCGAAGGAGGCCATCCGCTCGTCGGGCTCGACACCGAGCACCGTGCAGCCGGCCGCCTGGAATTGCCGGGCCTCGATGCCGGTCCCGGCTCCGACGTCGAGGACGTGCCGACCGGGGCTTGCCGCGACGATCCTGTCTACCAGGGCCTGGGGATATGTCGGTCGGGCGCGGTCGTAGCGTTCGGCGTCCACACCGAACGACTCGGCAGTCTGCCGGTGGCGGTGGGGCTCGGGTCCGGACTTGTCCGGCTGTCCCTGCGATAAAGTGGGCATGCGCCCACACTAATGGGCGGACGCCCACTTGTTAAGGCGGGCCGGCGCGGAAAGGAAGACAATGCCGTCAGGGGTGCACATCCACAACGTGCGCGGCCAGCTGTTCGAAGCCGCCGAGCGCGTCCTGCTTCGGGACGGACCCGACGCGTTGACCAGCCGGGCGGTCACAGAGGAGGCGAACTGCGCCAAGGGTGTGCTGCACCGGCACTTCACCGACTTCGACGCTTTCCTGGCGGAACTGGTCCTCGACCGCGTCCGCGGCATCGAGGACCGAACCACGACTCTGCGCGCGGCCGCCGGCACCGGGGGCGTGGTGGACAACCTCGCCGACGCACTGCAGGGCCTGTTCGGGCCGGTCACGGTGGCAATCGTCGCGCTCATCACCTTCCGCGACGGCCTCCGCGCCCGGCTGCGCGAGGCCGGTCTGACTGGCATCCCACTGGCCATGCAGGGCACCGCCATGATCGCCGCATACCTCACCGCCGAGCGGGAGTTGGGGCGTCTGGCCGGTGACGCCGACATCGACACACTCGCCCCCACCCTCGTCGGGGCCGGGCACCTGCTGTTCGCCGACCGGACAAGCGCCCCACCGCAGACCACCGCCATCCGCAAGATGGTGACCACCGTAATCGCCGGCGCTTTGCGACCACCCCAATCGTGACCTGAGCGCCCAGGTCGCGAATGCCCGGCTGCTGGAGCTGGGTGCGGGCAAGTCGGATCACCAGCCGCATGGGGACAAGGCGCGGGTCCTCCCCGATCCGGTTGGGCATCCCATTTGTATCAGCCTGCGCTGATTGCCGGATTCACGAGGCCCTCGACCTGTCTGGCAGTGGCCTCGATGGTGGTGCTGAGCCATGTGCGGCTGGTGCCTCGCAGGGGCGCTTGCAGCGGGAAGCGGCGGTGGAATTCGGTGATGGCCCGGGTGACGACGAGGAGGTCGTCACTGAGGATCGACCGTCGCCAATGATCTGACGCGAACAGGCTGATCAGCGTGATGTGTTCGGGGTATCCAGCGGCTTCCAGCCATGGGGCCTTTTTGTCCGGTTCGACGGTGGGTGCCTTGACCACGACCAGGTCGTGGAGGAGTTCGGCGCGGTGGGTGAGCCGGTAGTGGCGGTGGGCCAGACCGCTCCAGAGCTTGCCGGTGGCGACGTAGCAGGCGTCGATGTGAGTCGGGTCGTATCGCTGTCGGAGTCGCCAGTAGTGGCGTTGAGCGCGAATGACGTCGGGGGTTCGGGACAGGTCAAGTTGCTGTTCGGGGGCGAGGACGTTCTTGCCGATCCAGAGGTTGTGGCGGATGCAGACGTCGTCGTGGATGGAGGCCCAGACTTGGGCGGGCAGCGTCGAACCGGTGCGGGCGACGACGCAGCGGCGGCAGGCCCAGCGAAGCACGTGGCCGGGGGCCGGGACGTGTGTCTCCGTCGTGGGTGAGGCGTCGTCCGTGCGGAGGTCGGGGATGGCTTCGGCCAGGGTCTTCCGAGACTGGCCGCTGAGGACGCAGAGGGTGTCGAGGCTGGTGAGACGGGAGTCCAGCCAGCGTGAAGGAGAGCGCAGGCGGGCCAGGGGGACGTGGTTCGCCAGGGCCAGCCGGTTCCAGTAGGACGATTCGCACTCGCCGGGGAACGGCGGCAGCGTGATGGGCAGCGGGCGGATGAGTGCCGGGCGGAACGTCATGGTTCAGCCGGTGGGAGGCAGAGAGGTGGTGCGTCCACGGGCGGAGGATTCACTGCTGTGGTCGATGCGAATGTTCTTGACCGTGGTCCGGGTGATGCGCTCGGTGCTGTCCAGGATTGCGGAGATCGCCGCCGCCCGGATGAGGTGGGAGAGGCTTCCGATCATGCCGCCCGTCCGCTGGTGCAGGTGTTTCGCCATCTTCACCAGGGAGTTCGGCTCGTGCCGGTGGAGGCGGAGGGTGTTCTCCATGGAGGCGATCAGGGACCGCCACTCGGAGTTGAGGGGAAAGGGGCCGGTGCGGATGAGGACACAGCGGCCGGCGAGTTGCTTGCCGCGGATGCCGGTGAACAGCCCGGACTGTTCGACGTTGATGCCGGCATAGACGAATGTCGCGGGCAAGTGCTCGGTGAAGTACTTCAGGTGATCGGAGAGGTCCTCGCCGGCGATGGTGGCGTGGTTGAGCAGGTGGATCTCGTCGACCAGGACCAGGTCCGTGCGTGCCTCGATGAGCACCTGGCAGACGGCGCTGGTGACGTCGATGGTGTTGTGCCTCGGGCCGATCACGGGCAGGCCGAGGAACCGGGCGAACTCCATGGCGAGTTTGCGCGGGGAGCCCTTGGGCGGGGCGGTGATGTAGACGACCGGAATGCGGTCGCTCCCCGGATAGCGCTGCCGGACGCGCAGTTCGTGCAGGCGGCCGAGCTGCTTGAGCGCGGTCGTCTTCCCGGTGGTCCACTCCCCGGAGACGACCATCCCGCGGCGGGCGCCGTGCTCGCGCTGGTTGAGCAGGGTCAGCAGCCGTCCCTGGTGGGCGATCTCCTTGACCGCGGACGTGCGCACGACCTGGAGTTCGGAGTGGTAGGCGATGCGAGCCTCGTCGTAGGCGCCCCGCAGCTGCGGGCTCAGGGCCTGCCACTGCTGCTCGGGCAGCAGGTCGAAGGCGGCCGGGTCTTCCTCGACGAACCGGCGCCAGCCCTCCAGCCGCGTGGACGGGTCCGTGCGGTCCTCGCCGGGCTCGGGTACTTCCTCGCCGTCCGGCTCCGGCGTGTTCACCACCACCGTTCGGCCTCCTTGCGTGCGTCGAAGATCTCCAGTGGGATCACGTCGGCGAGTTCGTCCTCGTCCGTCTCCACCGGTTCGGCCGTTGACTCGCTGGCCGGCTCGTCCGGCCGGGGCCAGGAAGGTTCGGCGGTGGCCCGGGTCCGGGCGGCGACCTTGCGGTCCCGGCCGCTGCGGCGCGATGCGTCGGACGGTTTCGCGGGTTTGTCCGCCGGGCCGTCGGCGGCGCGGTCCAGCAGGGCGACGGCGGCCTGGGCGATCTCGTCCTCGGTCACTCGATCGGTGCCGCGCTGGGCCAGGATGCGGCGGGCGTGGTCCCAGGCCAGTTCGCCCATCGGCATCGGGGCGGTGCGAAGGTGCCGCCAGATGGCGGTGATCCAGCCGCCTTCGAGGTGGTTGCGTACCCAGATGCGGGAGATGTCGTAGGGGTCGTAGTGGACCTCCCAGCTCCGCCCGTCCGGGCCGACGCCGGACGGCTGGCGGCGGAACGGGTTCAACTCCGCGCTGTCGTAGGTGCGGTGGGCCAGGCGGATGCCGTAGGAGTTGATCCTCCGTCGGCAGCGGGGCAGCAGCTCGATGTACTCCTCCGGGCTGAGCGCGACCGGGACGTGCCCGGCCGCCGCGACCAGCGCGGCGTACTTCTCGCTCGGAGTCAGCGCTTTGCCGGGCATCAGCGGGTCCCGCAGCCCGTCGTGCGGCCGGTTCTGCCAATGGACGATCCACTCCTGCAGCAGCTCCTGGAGCCGGTGGATCGTCCAGAGGGCCTCCGCGGCCGGATCGGTGCCGCGGTGTTCGGTGCTGCGGCCCTTGTGGCCGGGCAGGTGCTGGACGAACATCGTGGCCACCGAGCCCAGCGTCGTCTCGATGTGCGGCTTGTCCGTCGGGGTGTCGGGATGGGCGGGCTGGAAGGAGATGCCCAGCGACTGGCAGGCCGAGCGGAACGTGTCGGAGATGTAGGCCTTGCCCCGGTCGCAGACGATCGTCTCCGGCGTGATCACCGGAACCGCCGCCGCCTGGGCCAGCCGTTCGTCCAGCGCCATGAGCGAGGCGTGCGGCATCACCGAACGGGACATCCGCAAAGCGTCCGCCCAGCCCGGCCGCATCGGCTCCGGCGTCATCGCCCGCGCCAGCAGCAGCGCGGCGTCCACCGCCTTCGTCGACGGCCGCAGCACCGCCGCGGCCAGCGTGCGGGTCGCGATGTCCACGATGCCGGTCAGCTCGACGGTGTCCACCGTGCCGTCGTCGTGAACGACCAGCACATCCAGCGGAGTCGAGTCGATCTCCATCACCTCGCCCGGCCGGGTCGCGGTGAGCTGGCCGAACATGCCGTCCGGCTGCTTGGCCAGCGACCGGCGGGTGCGGGCCGAGCCCAGCGTGTGACGGCCGGAACTGACTCCCTTCAGCAGCCGGTAGAACGCCGTGCGCGACGGCAGCGGGACCACTCCGGACCCGTGTTCGGCCTCCAGGACGCGTTCCATCCGGCGCCGCAGCACCTGTGCGGAGACCGTGGACCGGCCCGTTTGCTCGTCCACGACCCTGTGCAGGGCTTCGACCACCCGCCGGTCTGCGCGGCCCGTTCCGTCCGAGACGGTCCGCAGCCGCGGGTCGATCAGGCCCAGCACCCCCTCGTCCTCGAAACGGCGTCGCATCCTCTGGATCAGCGCCAGCGACGTGGTGTGTCCGGCCGCCGCCAGCTCGGCGGCCTTGGCCAACTCCCGCTGCCGCAGCGACTTCACCGCCGGGTCGTACTGGGTTCGAACCGGCCCCTGCGGATCATTCAGCGGACGGCCGGTGAGCATCTCCACCAGGTGCCGCTGCCACCACTCCGCCCGCTCCACGGCCTTGGCGGGAAGCCCCTCCAGCACCCCGGCCGCCGGCACCACCGTCCGCACCGAGGCCGGTGTGACCACCTCGAAGCCCTCCGAGGACAGCAGATGGGCCAGCATCACCACGCTCGCCGACTGTGTCTCGTCGACCAGCCGGACCGCGGTCCCCTCCAGGGCGGCCACCGTGTGCAGGCGCCCATCGAACCGGACCAGGTCACCCGACCGCAGCAGCCGAGGACGCGACGCCATCCCCGCCCCCTTCCCGCACCATGCCGGGCCGAACCCAGGAGTCCGCCGATAACAGATCGGCCTCCAGGTCCACGGCCAGGATCCGATGCCAGAGCAGGTGAAACGGCACCGGCAGCACCGCGATCTGATCACCCGCCCGCAGGGCCCCGGCCAGAAGCCCGCCACCCTCGGTGAACACCTCCATCAGGCGGGCAGCGACCTCCGAGCGGTGCACTCGCGGATGCCGGTAGCCGCCCAGCCACCGCACGTTCGCCATCAGCACTGCCTCCGGTGTGCCCACCCGTTGGAAGTCCCAGCCCACCGCTCGGCAAGCCGCCGCCGTCACGGCGAACTTCGCCGCGTCATCCGGCTCGATCCGCTCGTCCGGACGCACGTCCATCACCAGGCCCGTGCCGTCGGCCCGGCGCACGAAGAAGTCCGGCGTATGCCGCACCCGCTTCCCATCCGTGCTGGTCCACGACAGCCGGAACGGCTGCGAAGCCATGCCAGTCACCATCGGATCGAAGTCGAGCAGCATCAGATGGTCGCGCTCCAGCCACGACTCATATCCCACATGCCCGCAGCAGGTTGCCGACCAGTACCAGCCGCACCAGTTGCCCTGGCCTCGGAAAGCCGGGAACCGGCGCTCGGGCCGTACCGACTCGAACCGCACCGGCCATAACCGGCTCAAAGGCCCCCGTTCGCGGACCCCGGCCGTGCTGACGTACTCCAGCTCGATGTCCTCTGCCGACACCTCATCCGCATCCATCCCGGGCCTCCGGTACGACGTCGACCAGCCGCTTCGACCGTAGAAGCACCGTGACCGCCGTACCTACACATGACCGGAACTCTCCAGAACTTGCCTACACATGACCGGGATACAGCCGCACACGCCTACAGAAGAGCGGGACTGCCTACACATCGCAGAGACAGGACAACCGTGGTGCCACCCGTCGCGCCCGAAGTGGCGTGGCGCACTTTTGCAAGCAGGTGCTTGCAATAGTTAGCAAGGGGTGTGCAGTATCGACGCATGGCATCACTCAACGTCGGCAATCTCGGTGAGTATCTGCGCGAGCAGCGGCGCAACGCGCAGCTCTCGCTCAGGCAGCTCGCCGACGCCGCCGGGGTGTCCAATCCGTATCTGAGCCAGATCGAGCGCGGCCTGCGCAAGCCCAGTGCCGACGTGCTGCAACAAGTGGCCAAGGCGCTGCGGATCTCCGCCGAGACGCTGTATGTCCGGGCCGGGATCCTCGACGAGAAGGAGCGGGACGAGCTGGAGACGCGCGCCGTCATCCTCGCCGACCCCTCCCTCAACGAGCGGCAGAAACAGGTCCTGTTGCAGATCTATGAGTCGTTCAGAAAAGAGAACGGCTTCGAGGTCTCGGAGTACGCGCAAGACGTGGACGCGGATGACGTGGACGCCCCCGCTGACGGCCCCCGCACGGCCGACGGCAGTGATGCCGGCACCAAGGACCACCCAACAAGCTGACCGAGCTGACCGAGCTGACCGAGCTGACGCGAATCCGGGAGGACCATCGCCATGGCCATCAAGGACGACCTGCGCAACACCCTCACCGACACCACCCCCGCCTACTTCGTCGTCGGCACCGCCGACCTGGCGTTCCAGCAGGCGAAGAAGGTGCCGGGCGCCATCGAGCAGCTGATCGCCGAGGCGCCGGCCCGTATCGACGCCGTGCGCAACACCGACACCAAGGCCGTCCAGGACAAGGCCGTCGCCCGCGCCAAGGAGGCGCAGGAGACTCTTCAGACCAGGTTCACCGAGCTGCTCGGCACGCTCGACACCGACCTGAAGAAGCTGGGCGAGAGTGCCCAGGGCTTTGCCCTCAGCTCGGTCGGTGTCGCCGCCGAGTACGCCGTGAAGGCGCGCGAGAAGTACGAAGAGGTCGCCGAGCACGGCGAGCAGGCCGTGCGGACCTGGCGCGGCGAGGCTGCCGAGGAGATCAACGAGCTGGCCGTTGCCGTCGACCCGGACGCCGAGGAGAAGTCGGGCGCCGCCCAGTCGGGGACGTCGGGCTCCACCGAGGCGAGTGCCGCCGCGGCTCCGCCGAAGACGCCCGCCGCCAGGAAGGCGCCGACCGCCCGCAAGCCCGCGGCGAAGAAGACCACGCCGCCCGCGAAGTAGGCGCGCGGTACGGCAGTTGTCGTGTTGAGGGGCCGGGCACTCTGGAAGTGCCCGGCCCGTTCTCCGGGTAGCGGGTACGGTGTCCGCGTACTCAAGAGCCGAGACTGGTGGTGGACGTTGTGCTGATGCAGGGGTTCGCGAACTTCATGTGGCTGCTGTCGTTGGCGTTGATCGTCTTCAGCGGCTTCGCGCTCGTCGACGCGGCCGTCCGGCGCGAGGACGCCTATCGTGCGGCGGACAAGAAGACCAAGCCGTTCTGGCTGATCATCCTCGGGCTCGCCTTCATCGTGAATCTGATCTTCAACATCCTGTCGTTCCTGCCGATCATCGGGCTCATCGCGACCATCGTCTACATGGTCGACGTGCGCCCCGCGCTGCGGCAGATCACCGGCGGGGGCGGCGGCGGACGCCGCGGCTCCAGCAGCGACGGTCCGTACGGGCCGTACAACGGCGGCCGGTAACCCTCAGGCGCTGACACGCCACCGCCGCCCGCGTCCACCCGCGCCCGCGCCACCACGCCCCTCCGCTAGCGGTCCCGGTCGAGCAGCAGCACCGCCACGTCGTCGGTGAGCTCCCCGCCGTTGAGCTCGCGCACCTCGTTCACCGCGGCCTCCAGGAGCTCGTCGCCGCGCAGGCCCGCCGCGAGCTGGCGGCGGAGCATCTCCACCATGCCGTCCTGGCCCAGACGCTGATTGCCCTGGCCGATGCGCCCCTCTATCAGGCCGTCCGTGTAGAGCATCAGGCTCCACTTGCCGCCGAGCTCCACCTGGCGGCGCGGCCAGCGGGCGTTCGGCAGGAGCCCGAGCGCCGGGCCGTTGGTGTCGTACGGCAGCAGTTCGGCGAGGTGGCCGTCGCGGGCGATCAGCGGTGACGGGTGTCCCGCCAGGCAGAGCCCGGCCCGGCGGCCGTCCGGGGCGATGTCGACGGTGCAGAGCGTCGCGAAGATCTCCTCGTCGGCACGCTCGTGCTCCAGGACCTTCTGCAGCGTGCTGAGCAGTTCGTCGCCGCACAGACCCGCGAAGGTCAGCGTCCGCCAGGCGATGCGCAGCTCGACACCGAGCGCCGCCTCGTCAGGCCCGTGGCCGCAGACATCGCCGATCATGACGTGCACGGAGCCGTCGGGGGTGCGCACCGTGTCGTAGAAGTCGCCGCCGAGCAGCGCCCGCGAACGCCCCGGACGGTAGCGCGCGGCGAACCGCAGCGGTGAGCCGTCCAGGAGCGGCGTCGGCAGCAGGCCGCGCTCCAGGCGGGCGTTCTCCTGGGCCCGGAGGCGTGACTCCGTCAGCTGACGCTGGGCGGCGTCCGCGCGCTTGCGCTCCACGGCGTACCGGATGGCGCGGCTGAGCAGCCGCCCGTCCAGCTCGTCACGGAAGAGATAGTCCTGGGCGCCGACCCGCACGGCCTCCGCGCCGCCCTCGGTGTCGCCGCTCGCGGTGAGCGCGAGGACGGCGTGCCGGGGTGCGAGGCGCAGGACGTGCTTGAGCGTGGCGAGCTCGTCCTCTTCCTCCTCCGGGCCGGTGGCGGGGCCCGGGAGGGCCAGGTCGAGCAGGATGCAGTGCACGTCGTCGGTGAGCAGCCGCTCGGCCTCGGTGAGGTTGCGGGCGGTGCGGACCCTGATGGGCTTGCCCGCGGAGTCCAGCATCTGGGGGACGCTCAGGGAGCCCACCGGGTCGTCCTCGATGACCAGGAGGCTGAGGCCGGGGCCGCTCGCCTGCTGGTCCATGTCCGTGGACGACGGCAGATGCCCCACGGGGGCGGATTCGGTTTCGGGCGCCCGCACGGGTGCGGACGTCGGCGTCGGCAGAGCGGGAGCCTGACCGCCTTCCGCGGCCGGGATCGCTCTCTGCCGCGGTATGGGTACGGGCATGGCTTCGGTTTCCTTCCCTCCCCCCGAGGGCATGGTGGATCGACGGTCGAACGCTCCACCGACGGGGACCATAGCGTTAGCCGAGCCTCGATTGGAATGGCGCGAGGCAAACAGCCACCGTCATATGCCGCATCAGGGGCCGCAATTGGGCACGACGGCCCCCGACAGGGATGACGAACATCACGCCCGGAAGGTTGAGAGACGGGTCAGGGGTGCGGTGGGTCACATGACGTGGCACACAGGGCGGCCGCCGGGAGGACTCCGGATGCCTGCTTGTCGGGCCGATTCCTACTTGTCGGGCCGCACGACCCCGAGGATCTTCATCGAACCCGCGCCCGCGACGGTGACATCGCGGCCGGGCCGCGGCGCGTGCACGATCGCTCCGTCACCCACGTACATCCCGACGTGGCTGGCGTCCGCGTGGTAAATGATCAGGTCACCCGGGTGCATGTTCTTGACGTCGATGTGCGGCAGCTGCTTCCACTGCTCCTGTGACGTACGCGGGATTCCCTTGCCGGCGGCAGCCCAGGCCTTGGAGGTGAGCCCCGAGCAGTCGTACGAGGACGGGCCCTCCGCGCCCCAGACGTAGGGCTTGCCGATCTGCGCGGTGGCGAACTCGACGGCCTTCTTGCCCGGACCGGTCGCCTTGCCCTTGATGTCGTCGAGGACACCCGAACTCACCCACGCCGACTGCTTCTTGAGCTGGGCCTCTTCCTCGAGCTTCTTGAGCCGTTCGAGCTCCTTCTTCTCGAGCTTGGACTCCATCTCCTCGGCGGCCGCGATCTTCTTCTTGATCTTCTTCTTCGACGCGGCCTTCGCCTTGCGGTTGGTCTCCAGCTTCTTCCACTGGGCGGTGGCGTCCTTGGCGTAGATCCGCAGGTCTTCCTGCGTCCGCTCCATCTCCGTCATCATGCCCTTGGTGGCCTTCTGGCCCTGCCGCATCCGTCCGGCGCCGTCCAGGAACTCCTGGGGGTCGTCGCTCAGCATCAGCCGGGCCTCGGAGGAGACCCCGCCGCTGCGGTACTGGGCGCGGGCGGCGGCGGCCGCGCGGGACTTGAGCTTGTCCAGCTTCTGCTCGCCCTTGGTGATGGAACGGGCGAGCTTCACGATCTGCTTGGACTGCTTCTCGCTCTTCTCCTCCGCCGCGTTGTAGGCGTCCGTGGCTACGCCCGCGTCGTGATAGAGCTTCTCGATCTCCTTGCGCAGGTCCTCAAGGGACTTCGTACTGCCAGGCGTTGGCTTCGCCGGACTCGCGTAGGCCGCGCCCGGGGCGCTCAGCACTACCGCCGCGCAGATCAGCGCCAGGCCAGCCACAGTCGAACTCCGCTTGCCGGTCACGTCCGCCTCCCCCAGAGCCGATATCCAGAGCTGATTTACCGTCAGTAACTTATGGGTGCCCCGGGGATGGTGCCATGTCGACGCGCAATACGACAGAGCACAGCGGCAACTCCGATCCCTACCCGCCTCATGTGACGAACGGCACTCGTAGATCGTTCCCTCCGCGGCGCGCCGCACGCGGAGTTCACCCGCCGCCGCCTCGCGAATTCACCCGGAGGCACCCCGCGCGTTCATCCCTGACGCGGCGCCAACGCTTCCCACCGCACCGTCACTTCGCCCTGCCGCCACCGCGCGGGGCGGTCCGCCACCGGCCAGTCCGCGGCCAAGGCCCGCGCCGTCCTGATCCACCGCTGCCGGGCGCCGTAGGAGGCGTAGGGCGCGGCTGCGGCCCAGGCGCGGTCGAAGTCGCGCAGGAACGCGTGCACCGGTTCGCCCGGCACGTTCCGGTGGATCAGCGCCTTGGGCAGGCGCTCGGCGAGATCGGACGGCCGGTCGAGCGATCCGAGGCGGGTCGCGAAGGTGACCGTGCGCGGCCCCTCGGGCCCGAGCGCGACCCAGACGTGCCGCCGCCCGATCTCGTCGCACGTCCCCTCGACGAGCAGTCCGCCAGGTGCGAGGCGCCCGCACAGCCGTTCCCACACGGCGGCGACCTGCTCCTCGTCGTACTGCCGGAGCACGTTCGCGGCCCGGATCAGTGCGGGCCTGCCCGGCAGCGGGACCTCGAAGCCGCCGTGCCGGAAGGAGAGCCCTTCCCGCTCGTACGGCTTCGCGGCCGCGACCCGGGCCGGATCGATCTCGACGCCGACCACGCGCGCGTGCGGGGCGGCGGTCCTGAGCCGGACCAGCAGCTCCACGGCCGTCCAGGGTGCGGCCCCGTAGCCGAGGTCGACCGCGACGGGGTCGGCCGCGCGCCGCAGCGCGGCGCCGTGCGTGGCGGCGATCCAGCGGTCCATGCGGCGCAGGCGGTTGGGGTTGGTCGTCCCGCGCGTCACCGTTCCCACGGGGCGGGAAGGGGTGCGGGAGGCCATGAGGAAAGGGTATGCGCCCTGGTGCCGGGGGTACTGGCCGAGCGCCGCGAGGGCATGGGCCGAGCCGTGGGCGGCAAGAGGTTGAGCCCTGTCCGGTAATCATTTGGCAAAGAGGAAATGGAGTCGGCCCTTCCGATGTTCTCCCTGCGGAGGACCGTGCACGCCCTCCCTTGAGACATGCCCGCGCGCGCACAAGGAGGACCGCCACGTGAGCCAGTACGTGACCAGGCTCGGCCGTCGCTCGCCGGCAGCGCCGGGCAGGCTCCGGCTCCCCGGCGCCCACCGGCGCCCCCGCCGGGTGGCCATGCTCAGCGTGCACACGTCACCGCTGCACCAGCCCGGCACGGGCGACGCGGGCGGCATGAACGTCTACATCGTGGAGCTGGCCAAACGCCTGGCGGCCATCAACATCGAGGTCGAGATCTTCACACGCTCGACCACGGGCGCACTGCCGCCGGCCGTCGAACTCGCGCCGGGCGTCCTCGTGCGCCATGTGGACGCGGGGCCGTACGAAGGCCTGGCCAAGGAGGAGCTGCCCGCCCAGCTCTGCGCCTTCACGCACGGCGTGATGCAGGCATGGGCGGGCCACCGCCCCGACTACTACGACCTGGTGCACTCCCACTACTGGCTCAGCGGCCATGTCGGCTGGCTCGCCGCCGAGCGCTGGGGCGTGCCGCTGGTGCACGCGATGCACACCATGGCGAAGGTCAAGAACGCGGCGCTCGCCGAGGGCGACACCCCGGAGCCCGCGGCACGGGTGATCGGCGAGACACAGATCGTGCGCGCCGCCGACCGGCTGATCGCCAACACCTCGGAAGAGGCCGACGAACTCGTACGCCACTACGAGGCCCACGCGGGCAAGGTCGCCGTCGTCCACCCCGGCGTGAACCTCGACCGCTTCCGCCCCGCCGACGGCCGCGCGGCGGCCCGCCACCGCCTCGGCCTCCCGCAGGACGCGCTGGTCCCGCTCTTCGCGGGCCGTATCCAGCCCCTGAAGGCGCCGGACGTCCTGCTCCGCGCGGTCGCGGTCCTCCTGGAGCAGCGCCCCGAGCTCCGCTCGAACATCGTCGTCCCCGTGGTGGGCGGCCCGAGCGGCAGCGGACTCGCGAAGCCGGAGGGCCTGCAGAAGCTGGCCGCGAGGCTGGGCATCGCGGACGTGGTCCGCTTCCAGCCGCCGGTGGGCCAGGAGCAGCTCGCGGACTGGTTCAGGGCGGCCTCGGTCCTGGTGATGCCCTCGTACAGCGAGTCGTTCGGCCTGGTGGCCATCGAGGCTCAGGCGGCGGGCACCCCCGTGCTCGCCGCGTCGGTGGGCGGTCTGCCGGTGGCCGTACGCGACGGGGAGACGGGCTTCTTGATCGACGGCCACGAACCGGCCCACTACGCGCGCGTGCTGCGCGATTTCGCCGAGTCCCCACACCTCGTGGACCGCATGGGCGACGCTGCCGCACGGCACGCGCAGTCCTTCGGCTGGGACACGGCCGCGTCCGCCACGGCGGACGTCTACACGGCAGCGGTGTACGAGCACAGGGGTCGCGTACGCTCGCATCATGGCTGATCAGACGTGTGCGGCGGCGATCGAGATCATCGAACAGACGCTGGGCGAGGCGGAACTGGAGTGGCAGAGCCCTGAGAGCGGCTCCTTCGTCGTGACGCTTCCGGGCACCCGCAAGCTGTCGACGACGCTCTCGCTCCGGGTCGGCAAGCACGCGTTGACGCTGACGGCGTTCGTGATCCGGCACCCCGACGAGAACCACGACGCGGTGCACCGCTGGCTCCTGGAGCGGAACCTGCGCCTGTACGGCGTGAGTTACGCGATCGACTCCCTCGGCGACATCTACCTCACCGGAAAGCTGCCGCTCTCGGCGGTCACCCCGGAGGAACTCGACCGCCTGCTCGGCTCGGTCCTGGAGAACGCCGACGGCTCCTTCAACACGCTCCTGGAGCTGGGCTTCGCCTCGGCGATCCGCAAGGAGTACGCGTGGCGGGTGTCGCGGGGCGAGTCCACGCGGAACCTGGACGCGTTCACTCACCTGACCAAGCCGCAGGACTGACGGGAGGCCTCCGGGCCTGGCATACCCGTCAGGCACGAGCCGATCCAGCCCCGGATGCGCACTATGCCGCCAACCGTCGGTAACCGTGTGACCGCACCACGTGGTGCGGGCTACACAGGAGGACTGGATTGTTCTTGCCTGACGGGAGGACTCGCCGGTGGTTCTATCGATCAACGTGGCGGTTCTGCTGGCTGTCGTCATCGTCTTGCGACTGCGCAGACGCACGCAGGCCCGGAGCCGGAACGACGAGCAACTGACCGTGCTCATCGTGCTCGTCTTCGGCGTGCTGATCGCCCCGACCGCCTTCGGCCAGGGGATCCAGGACGTCGTCGGCGAAATCGCTCAGGGAATCACGGACTCGGGCAGCCCATGAGGCCCAGCGGAAATCCAGGACGCTGAAGCCTGTCAGCGCATTGAGCCCCGCCCCGGCCAGTACGGTGCTTCCCTGCGGCGCACATCAACCAGCCCGCGGCTGCCGACAGGAACGCGGAGACGAACACCGGATGAGCGCACGTTTCGAAGAGATCGACTGGCGGACGACCCCCATGGGCGAGATCAGCCTGCGGCGCCGGCGTGACCCGGCATCGGGGGAGGACGTCTACGAGGTGAAGCTGGACGACGAGTACCTGATGTCCAGCCTCTTCACCGCGGGGGAGGTCGAGCTGACCCGGCTCGGCCTGGCGGAGCTGCCCGACGGCCCGCTCGATGTCGCCGTGGGCGGGCTCGGTCTCGGGTACACGGCCAGGACCGCGCTCGATGATCCACGGGTGCGCTCGCTGATCGTCGTCGACGCCCTGGCCGAGGTGATCGACTGGCACCGGCGCGGGCTCGTACCGCTGGGCGCGGGGCTTGCGTCGGACCCCCGGTGCCGGCTGGTGCGCGGGGACTTCTTCGCCATGGCCGCGGGGAGCGCGGCGGCGGGCGGCCCGGTGCCTGCGGACGGGGCGAAGGCGGACGACGGCTCCGAAGCGGTTCCGCACGGCCTGGACCCCGAGACTCCCGGCCGCCGTTTCCACGCGATCCTGCTGGACGTCGACCACTCACCCCGCCACGTGCTGCACCCCGGCCACGCCGCGCTGTACCGCCCGGCGGGCCTGACCGCTCTGGCCGAACTGCTTCACCCCGGCGGAGTGTTCGCACTGTGGTCGAACGATCCGCCGGACGAGGAGTTCGGCGCGGTGCTCGCAGAGGTCTTCACGGAGACCGCCGCGCACGTGGTCGACTTCGCCAATCCGCTCCAGGGCGGGACGGCGACCAACACCGTCTATGTCGCCCGCAGGGGCGAGGGCTGAACTGCCTGAGGGCTGAACTGATGGGCCGCCCAGCTAAAAGCCCCCCGCCGGCCGACAAGCCGCAGGCAGGGGGCTTCCACGTGGGTGCTTACTTCTTCTTGCCCTGATTCTTGACCGCCTCGATGGCCGCCTTCGCGGCCTCGGGGTCGAGGTAGGTGCCCCCGGTCTTCACCGGCTTGAAGTCCGCGTCCAGTTCGTACGCCAGCGGGATGCCCGTCGGGATGTTCAGGCCCGCGATGTCCTCGTCCGAGATGCCGTCCAGGTGCTTGACCAGGGCGCGCAGCGAGTTGCCGTGGGCGGCGACCAGGACCGTGCGGCCGGTCAGGAGGTCCGGGACGATGCCGTCGAACCAGTACGGGAGCATGCGGACGACGACGTCCTTGAGGCACTCCGTCTGCGGGCGCAGCTCCGGCGGGAGCGTCGCGTAGCGCGGGTCCTCGAACTGGGAGTACTCGGCGTCGCGGTCCAGGGGCGGCGGCGGAGTGTCGTACGAGCGGCGCCAGAGCATGAACTGCTCCTCGCCGAACTCGGCGAGCGTCTGCGCCTTGTCCTTGCCCTGGAGCGCGCCGTAGTGACGCTCGTTCAGGCGCCACGAGCGGTGCACGGGGATCCAGTGGCGGTCGGCCGACTCCAGGGCCAGCTGCGCGGTGCGGATCGCGCGCTTCTGGAGCGACGTGTGGACCACATCGGGGAGCAGGCCGGCGTCCTTGAGCAGCTCACCGCCGCGGACCGCCTCCTTCTCGCCCTTCTCGTTGAGATTGACGTCCACCCAGCCGGTGAACAGGTTCTTCGCGTTCCACTCGCTCTCGCCGTGGCGGAGGAGGATCAGCTTGTACGGTGCGTCGGCCATGCCCCTGAGCGTAATCGAACCGCCGGGTGCCCCGCGCGTCCGCCCGGACCACGGACGGTCGGCCCCGGGGGCGGCGCCAGTTGACGGGTTCTGCTAATCCACTGGCTCTTCCCGGCCCACGAGCCGTAACGTTCGCTCGTCGCCAGAGACACTTACATGCGCCGACGGCGGCACTGACACATCTGCCTGATCCTGTGGGGGACCCAATGCCACTCGCCGCCCTGAGACGCGCCACCAAGGAGTCCGTCTCCGGTCTTCCCCGCGAGTTCTGGTGGCTGTGGACCAGCACCCTCGTCAACCGCCTCGGCGCCTTCGTCGCCACCTTCATGGCGCTCTACCTGACCCTCGACCGCGGCTACTCCGCCACGTACGCCGGTCTCGTCGCCGCCCTGCACGGACTCGGCGGCGTCGTCTCCTCGCTCGGCGCGGGCGTGATGACCGACCGGTTGGGGCGGCGCCCCACGCTCCTCATCGCCCAAGTCTCCACCGCCCTGTCCGTCGCCCTCCTCGGCTTCATGAAGGACCCCCTGGCCATCGCGGCCGTCGCCTTCCTCGTCGGCATGGCGAGCAACGCCTCGCGGCCGGCCGTCCAGGCGATGATGGCCGACATCATCCGCCCCGAGGACCGGGTGCGGGCCTTCTCGCTCAACTACTGGGCCATCAACCTCGGGTTCGCGATCTCGTCCGCCGGCGCCGGATTCATCGCCGAGTTCAGCTACCTCGCCGGGTTCCTCATCGAAGCCGTGATGACCATGGTCTGCGCCGTCGTCGTCTTCGTGAAACTCCCGGAGTCGCGGCCCGTGCGCACCGCCCTGGAGAAGGCGTCGGAACCGGACGTAGGCCTCGGGACCGTGCTGCGCGACGGGCGCTTCATGGGCGTCGTGGGGCTCTCCTTCCTCATCGCCCTGATCTTCCAGCAGGGCGCCGTGGGACTGCCCGTCGCCATGGGCGAGGCCGGGTTCACGCCCGCCGACTACGGCATCGCCATCGCCGTCAACGGCGTCCTGATCGTGGCACTCCAGATCCCCGTCACCCGGTTCATCGAACACCGCGACCCACAGCGGCTGCTGATCATCTCCGCGCTGCTCGCCGGCTACGGCTTCGGGCTCACCGCCTTCGCCGGGTCCATCGGCGTCTTCGCCCTGACCGTGTGCGTGTGGACCGTCGCCGAGATCATCAACGCCCCCACCCAGACCGGCCTCGTCGTGCGCCTCTCACCGACCCAGGGCAGGGGCCGCTACCAGGGCATGTACATCCTGTCGTGGGCCGTCGCCTCGCTCGTGGCCCCGCTGATGTCCGGCTTCGTCATCGACCGCTTCGGGGCCCCGTGGCTCTGGGGCACCTGCGCGGTCATCGGGACGGTCGCCGCCGTCGGCTACTGGTCGCTGATGCGGGGGCTCCCCGAGGAGGAGACGGCGGGCGTGGCACCCGCGCCCACCGTCCCCGCGCCCGACGCGGTCGCCGACCGCGTCCCTGGCGTCACCGGGTGAAGTTGAGGTACTTCCAGGACCCGTGCGTCGTCGAGTTCACGTTGTCGCCCGACGACCCGTTGATGTAAGAGGCGCGCATCCGGGCCCGGATCCCCGACTCGCCGGGAGCGTCCAGGCGTACGGCGGACGTGCCGTCGGTGCCGAGCGCGAAGTACTCGGAAGCGCCCGCCGAACGCCACTTGCCGTCCACGCGCACCTCCAGCTGGAAGCGGTGCTTGCGGCCCTTGTAGTACGTCATCGACGTGGTGAGGACCGGGTCGGTGTTCTTGTGGAAGTAGTGGTACTTCGTGGAGCCGATCGTGCCCGTCTTGTAGTGCTTGGAGACGGAGGTGGAGACCTTCACCTTGGCGTACGCCGTGGACGTGGCCTTCTTGGGTGCGTATCGCGCGTCGCCCGCGAAGACGGCCGTGACGTCCGTGTCGCGCTTCATGTCGACGGTGGCCGACAGGTCGCCGCGGGAGTTCACGACGCCCTTCTTGATCAGCTTGTTGGGCTTGTCGGAGCCGTAGGGGTTGGCCCAGATCTCGACGGTGCGGTTCTTGTACGTGGTGCCGAGGTGCGCGGTGAAGGAGACGTCGGCGCCGTAGGAGTAGACGTTTCCGTTCTTGTTCACGGTCACCTTGGGCGTGGACCGCGCGACGTCGACCGTGTCCGACCCGGAGGCCGCCGCGTGCGTGGCGTCACCCGCGTACGCGACGCTGTACTTCACCTTGCCGCCGGCCGGCGGGGTGTCGGCGAGCGAGAAGGAGCCGTCCGCCTTGGTCTTCACCGCGGGCAGCTTCTTGCCGTCGGGGGACTCGACGTCCGTGCGCGTGACGGTCAGTTCGGCCCCGGCGGGCAGCGGCGCCGACGTGTCGGTGAGCTTGCCGGTGACAGTGAGGGACTTGGCGCGCGGGGCCTTCGCGGGGGCCGTGACCGTGAGCTTCGGCAGGGACTTGCCGGGCTCGCTCAGGACCCGCAGCGAGAAGACGCCCTCGCTGTTCTCGGAGACCGCGAACAGCCTGCTGCCGTCCGGCGCCCAGGCCAGGCCGCCCTCGGCGAGGGTGTCGGCGCCACTGCTGTTGCCGGTGTTCGGGAAGTCGTACTCCCGCACCTTGGACCACTTGCCCTGCTGGTAGATGTGCACGTCCGGCGCGTACCAGGAGGAGGTGCCCGCCGCCACGGTGCCGTCAGGGGCGATGTCCACGGCGGCGCCGTAGTCCCCGGAGTCGTAACGGCCCACAGGGGAGAGGTCCTTGGTGGAGTACACCGGGTGGTAGTACGGGGCGCCGCTGGCCGTGACGATCTGCGTTCCGTCGGGCGAGACCGCGATGTCGTCGAAGAAGCCGCCCTCCACGGACTTGGAGACCCTCAGCTCCGGCTTCGGACCCGACACGTCGTACACCGTCAGGGCATCGCTGCTGGTCGCCTTCTCACCGGCGACGAGGATGCCGGAATCCGGGTCGGAGCCGAGCTCGGGCGCCGCGTAGAAGCTCGCGTCGCCGTCCTGGCCGAGCGCGACGACGGGTTCGGCGCCGGAAAGGTCGAGCGAGCCGATGCCGCCCCCGGCGTCCGGGCCGTAGCCGAACCACAGCTTGCCGCTCGCCAGGGCGAGCGTGCGCGGCTTCTCGGCGCCGTCGAGGGCGTAACTCGCGCTCTGCGTGTACGAGGACGTCTCCACGGAGACGATGCGGTTGAGCCCCGCCACAGCCGCGTACACCTGGCCGGAGTCGGGCGAGAGCGCGAGGCCCTCGACGTCCGGCAGCCCGTCCAGGGTGGCCTTGACGGCGCCCGAGTAGTCCGTGACGACGATCTTGCCGCCCCGCGGGTCGGAGACGTAGACGCGCTGGTGCTCGCCGTCCACGAGCACGTCACCCGCCGACTTCACGTCCAGGAGCTTCGCCGAGTCCGCCGCGGCCGGGGCCGATGTGACCGCGACGAGAGCCGCGGAGCTGAAGAGGACCGCGAGCGCTGTCGCGGTCGAGATGGTGCGCGTACGCACGGTATGTGACCCCCCACATAAGAAGAACCCAGGTCAGACGCCTGGGCCTTGATCCCCCGTTACAGCGACCTCACAGTAAGGCATCTCCGTGAAGGTTGCGGAGGGAGTTTCGGCAGTGAGTTGGGGGGTGGCGTGTCCGTCGGCGTCCCGCGCGGCGGGGCCTCGGCGCGCGCATGTGCGCCGTTGCTGCGCCCCTCCCTCTGGGAATGGAATGGGCATCAGGCAGTACGCCACAGAGGAGGAGACCCATGGCCGAGTCCCCCATGACCGAAACCGCCCCCGAGCAGTCGGCGAAGACGCCCGGCCTGCCCGAGCTCGTGCTCCTTGGCTCCTGCGGCTGCGGCTCGGGCTGCGGCTGCGGCTGTCAGTCGGGCGGACCGTGCCAGTGCGGCGGCTGCTGCGGCTGACCCTGAACGGCCCCGGGCGCGGCTCCCCGGACACGGCTGTGCCCCGCACGAACTGACCGTGCGGGGCACACCCTTGCGTACGAGAACGGCCTCAGGCCCCTTCCACGGGCGTCCCCGTCTGCTGCATCTCGTCCGCGTGCTCACCGGTGACCAGGTAGACGACCCTCTTCGCCACCGAGACCGCGTGATCGGCGAAACGCTCGTAGTAGCGGCCGAGCAGCGTCACGTCCACGGCCGTCTCGATGCCGTGCTTCCAGCGGTCGTCCATCAGGTGCTGGAACAGCGTGCGGTGCAGCAGGTCCATCTCGTCGTCGTCCTGCTCCAACTGGAGCGCCAGGTCGACGTCCTTCGTGATGATGACCTCGGCCGCCTTGGCCATGAGGCGCTGTGCAAGCTGCCCCATCTCCAGGATCGTCGCGTGCAGATCGTGCGGAACGGCCGACGCGGGGAAGCGCAGGCGAGTCAGCTTCCCGACATGCTGGGCGAGGTCGCCCGAGCGCTCCAGGTCGGCGCTCATCCGCAGCGAGGTCACGACGATGCGCAGGTCGGTGGCGACCGGCTGCTGCCGTGCGAGGAGGGCTATCGCGCGCGCCTCCAGCTCGTGCTGCAGATCGTCCACCTTCTGGTCGGCGGCGATCACGCTCTCGGCCATCTTCAGATCGGCGTCGAGCATGGCCGTGGTGGCGCGCCCGATCGCGGAGCCGACAAGGCGGGCCATCTCGACCAGGCCTTCGCCGATCGAGTCAAGTTCCTCGTGGTACGCGTCCCGCATGTGGATGTCCCTCTCTAGTACGTCCGGGGGGTGACCCCCACGCTCCCACGGTGCCGCTCCGACGCGTCCGTTTCCGGCACCCCGAATGAACCGACCCTGTCACCGAGGTGAACTGTGGGCGACGCGGAACGCCCCGCCGGGAGCCGTGCTCGTACGGCCTGGCGTAACCCGTTCAGCCGAAGTGAACCAACCCCGTCTCCTCGGTGAACTCTGGGCGACGAGTGTTCGAGCGGGCCCCCGGATGGCTGGGGCAGGTACTCATCCGGCGCATAACCTGGGGGCATGGACGTGAACGCGGCGGTCGCCGCAGCGGCAGCGATCGCCGGGGTGTGCACCGGCGTCATCGCCATGCTGGCGTTCCGCTGGAGCGAGCGCGACCTGAAACGCCCCACCCGGACCTCCCTGCACACCGACCCCGTACTGCCACCGGGCGTGGACACGGTGCTCTCCGTGCTCCGCTCGTCCGCCGTCGTCCTCGACGAGGCGGACAGCGTGGTGAAGGCCAGCTCGGCCGCGTACGCACTCGGCCTGGTCCGCGGCGGCAAACTCGCCGTCGAGCCCATGCTCCAGATGGCCCGCGACACCCGCCGCGACGGCGAGATACGCCAGGTCGAGCTGGACCTGCCACGTCGCGGCACCGGCCGTGGCGAGGCCCTCGCCGTCTCCGCACGCGTGGCCCCCCTCGGCTCGCGCCTGGTCCTGCTCCTTGTGGAGGACCTCACGGAGGCCCGCCGCATCGAGGCCGTACGACGCGACTTCGTCGCCAACGTGAGCCATGAGCTGAAGACCCCCGTAGGAGCGCTCTCCCTGCTCTCGGAAGCTGTCATGGACGCCTCCGACGAGCCCGAGGCGGTCGAGCGTTTCGCGGGCCGCATGCAGATCGAGGCGACCCGCCTGACCAACCTCGTCCAGGAACTCATCGACCTCTCCCGGGTCCAGAACGACGACCCACTGGAGGACGCCGAACCCGTCCGTGTCGACGAACTGGTGGCGGAGGCGATCGACCGCAGCCGTCACCAGGCGTCCCACAAGCAGATCACCATGGCCGCCGGCGGCACCGCCGACCTGCAGATATGGGGCAACCGCGGGCAGCTCGCCGCGGCGCTCGGCAACCTCGTCGAGAACGCCGTGAACTACTCGCCCGCCCGCACCCGGGTGGGCATCGCCGCACGCCGGGTCACCGCGCCCGGCGGCGATCTGATCGAGGTGGCCGTCACAGACCAGGGGATCGGCATCACCGACAAGGACAAGGAGCGCATCTTCGAGCGCTTCTACCGCGTGGACCCGGCCCGCTCCCGGGCCACCGGCGGCACGGGCCTCGGCCTCGCCATCGTCAAACACGTGGCCGCCTCGCACGGCGGGGAGGTCACCGTGTGGAGCTCCGAGGGACAGGGCTCCACCTTCACCCTGCGGCTGCCCGAAGCAGCCGCGAACCGCGACCGCGGAACCGGTCACGGCGGAGACGGCAGCGAAGCCGGCACCGCACGGCCCGACGAGACCACTGCGTACGAACCCATTCCTGCCCCGGAGGTCCTTCCGTGACCCGAGTGCTCGTCGTCGAGGACGAGGAATCCTTCAGCGACGCCCTGTCCTACATGCTCCGCAAAGAGGGCTTCGAGGTCGCCATCGCGGCGACCGGCCCGGACGGTCTCGACGAGTTCGAGCGCAACGGCGCCGACCTCGTCCTGCTCGACCTGATGCTGCCGGGCCTGCCCGGCACGGAGGTCTGCCGTCAGCTGCGGGGCCGTTCGAACGTCCCGGTGATCATGGTCACCGCCAAGGACAGCGAGATCGACAAGGTGGTCGGCCTCGAAATAGGAGCCGACGACTACGTCACGAAGCCCTTCTCGTCCCGCGAACTCGTGGCCCGCATCCGCGCGGTCCTGCGCCGCCGCGGCGAGCCCGAGGAGGTCGCCCCGCAGGCCCTGGAGGCGGGCCCGGTCCGCATGGACGTGGACCGTCACGTCGTCACGGTCTCCGGCTCCAAGGTCGACCTGCCCCTCAAGGAGTTCGACCTCCTGGAGATGCTCCTGCGCAACGCGGGCCGCGTCCTGACCCGCATGCAGCTCATCGACCGCGTCTGGGGCGCGGACTACGTGGGGGACACCAAGACCCTCGACGTCCACGTCAAGCGCCTGCGCGCCAAGATCGAACCGGACCCGGGAGCCCCGCGCTACCTGGTGACGGTGCGGGGTCTCGGCTACAAGTTCGAGCCGTAGAGGGCCCCTCAGTAGCCGCCTGAGCTTTTAGCGGGCACACGAAAGGGCGGGAACCCGGCACCGGGTTCCCGCCCTTTCGTGCGTACGCCGAGGCGTACGTACGTCGATCAGTGCTCGGCGGCGTCACCCGCGCCGTGCGACTGCGCGCCGCCCCCGGCCGGCGACGAGGCCGCGCCGGACGGTTCGGTGTTCGCGCCGTCGGCGGGCGTGCCCGAGGAGTTCGAGGAGGGCGAGCCCGAAGGGTCGGCCGACGCGCTGCCGGACGGCTCGTTGGAGGGCTTCGAGTCCGGCGCCTCGGGCACCTCGGCCGGGCCCCACTTCTTGAAGTAGCTCTCGGCCGGCACGACGAAGGTCTTCATCTTCACGTCGCCGGTCTCGCTGAAGGCGAAGGTGACCGGCTGCGCGTTGCCGTCCTTGACGGCCTCACGGCTGCTGGGCAGGACCGCGGTGGCGTTGTCCTTGCCGCCGATGACGACCGAGCCGCCCGCGGGGATGGTCAGCGAACCGCCCCGCTTGGAGGTCTTGTCGTCCTTGGCCGGCGTGATCTTGGCCTTCTTGCCGGTGCCGTCGACCGCGATCTCGTCCAGCGTCTGGTCGGTGCTGCCGTCGTTGAAGATCGTGGCGGCGATCACCGCGGGGCCCGTCGACTTCAGGTCGGGCTGGGTGATCACCATGGCGTTCTGGATCTTGATGTCGCCGACGGCGGTCGCGGCGTTGTCCGGCTTGATCTCGTGTGTCTGGGCGTTGTTACCGGCGCCGCACGCGGCGAGCGACGCGAGCGAGAACGCGATGGCGGTGGCGGCGATGGCGCCACGTCGAAGGCTGCGGCTCACGGCGGCGGCAACTCCTTGAACGAGGGCGGAACGGGAGGGCGGGCGGCCGTGAAGCCGCCCTAAGTGTGTGTCAGCGGGCTTAGGTTACCGAGCCGTTCCCGCGACACCGCACCCGACCCGCCCCTACGGGCGGTGAGCCGCTCTCCCGCGGCTCGTGTGTCGTCGCACACAACCCTGCCGTCACGTCCGTTCCATTGGCCCCACGTTCACCATTGAGTTAAGCGCCGTCAAGAGTCATCACGGCTGGTCCCGCGGATTTTCGGTAAGAAATGCATGGCGATCCGGGAAGTCCGGGAATTGATCACCAGGGCGCTTGATCAATTCCGGATTCACGTCGAACGACGGCTCGCGTGTCTCTCCGGACGCCGAACGGAGTAGCGGAAGTTCACCGCTTGGAATCCGGCAAACCGGGACGTTCAGCCTGGTGGAGCGCTCTCGGAGGGGGTGTGACGGGCATGTTTCCGCTTCCCTGAAGAGCCGCTCCGACCTGCGAATACCTCGCTCCGGAAGCCCTTCGCAGCACGTTCCTGTTGCTGTTGTCAAGCCCCGAGATATGCCCTGACCTGCGAAAACGCCATTCAGAAGAGGCGATTCTCGTGTTAGGATGGATAGCCACGGAAGGGGTACCTGTCACATGACGTTCAAGGTTGGCGACACCGTGGTCTATCCCCATCACGGGGCCGCGCTGATCGAGGCCATTGAGACTCGCCAGATCAAAGGCGTGGACAAGACCTACTTGGTGCTGAAGGTCGCTCAGGGCGATCTGACGGTACGTGTGCCTGCGGACAATGCGGAGTTCGTCGGCGTGCGTGATGTGGTTGGTCAGGACGGGCTCGACCGGGTCTTCGAAGTGCTGCGCGCGCCGTACGCCGAAGAGCCGACGAACTGGTCCCGTCGCTACAAGGCAAATCTCGAGAAGCTCGCATCGGGCGATGTCATCAAGGTCGCGGAAGTCGTGCGTGACCTGTGGCGTCGTGAGCGTGAGCGCGGACTGTCCGCGGGTGAGAAGCGCATGCTCGCCAAGGCTCGCCAGATCCTGGTGAGCGAGCTCGCCCTCGCGGAGAACACGAACGAGGACAAGGCCGAGGCCCTGCTTGACGAGGTCCTCGCGTCCTGATCGCGTCCTGACATACGCACACGTCTTGGCGCCAGAAATGCCGCGGTGCCCGCTGACCCTCATGGTGTCGCCGGGCGCTGCGGCATGTTCGTACCCAGACCTGCCCAGCCTGCTCAGGCGTAATCCTTGACGTTTCGTACTCGCGTCGTACTCGGTGCTGCTGGTGTGCGTGTGTGTGCCGGGCCGCCGACTCGACCAGATGTCACGGAAGGGTCCGGTCAAGGCTCGCGCCCGGCACTCTGCCAAGGCCATACCCAGCCCTCCCGAGCACACAAACCTGAACGGAAGCGATGTCTGAGGAATCCCGCACCGCGGTCGTGATCCCCGCAGCCGGACGCGGCGTACGGCTCGGCCCGGGCGCCCCCAAGGCGCTCCGCGCGCTGAACGGCACGCCCATGCTCATCCACGCCGTACGGGCCATGGCCGCCTCCCGCGCCGTCTCGCTCGTCGTCGTCGTGGCCCCGCCGGAGGACGCCGCCGAGGTCAAGTCTCTCCTGGCCGACCACGCGCTGCCCGAACGCACCGACTTCGTCGTGGTCCCCGGCGGCGAAACCCGCCAGGAGTCCGTGAAGCTCGGCCTCGACGCCCTGCCGGACGGCATCGGCGTCGTCCTGGTGCACGACGCGGCCCGCCCGCTGGTTCCCGTCGACACCGTCGACGGCGTCATCGAGGCCGTACGCGAGGGCGCCCCCGCCGTCGTCCCCGCGCTGCCCCTGACCGACACCGTCAAGCAGGTCGAGCCGGGTGACCCCAAGGAACCGGGCCGGCCCGAGCCCGTGGTGGCCACGCCCGAGCGGGCCCGCCTGCGCGCCGTGCAGACCCCGCAGGGCTTCGACCGCGACACCCTCGTACGCGCCCACGCGACCGTCAGCGACAACGTCACGGACGACGCCAGCATGGTCGAGCAGCTGGGCCTCCAGGTCGTCGTCGTGCCCGGCCACGAAGAGGCCTTCAAGGTCACGCGGCCCCTGGACCTCGTCCTCGCCGAAGCCGTGCTCGCCCGAAGGAGGGCCAACGATGGCTTCTGAGGACCGGGCCCAGCGGATCCGCCTCCCGCAGGTCGGCATCGGCACCGACGTGCACGCCTTCGAGGAAGGGCGCGAGCTGTGGTGTGCCGGGCTCCTCTGGGAGGGCGAGAGCGCGGGCCTCGCCGGGCACTCGGACGGTGACGTGGCCGCGCACGCAGCCTGCGACGCCCTGTTCTCCGCCGCCGGCATCGGCGACCTCGGCGCGCACTTCGGCACCGGCAGGCCCCAGTGGTCCGGCGCCTCCGGAGTGACGCTGCTCGCCGAGGCGGCCAGGATCGTGCGCGCCGAAGGCTTCGTGATCGGCAACATCGCCGTCCAGGTCATCGGCGTACGCCCCAAGGTCGGCAAGCGGCGTGACGAGGCGCAGAAGACGCTGAGCGCCGCCGCGGGCGCCCCGGTCGCCGTGTCCGGCACGACGACCGACGGACTCGGTCTCACCGGCCGCGCCGAGGGGCTCGCCGCGATCGCGACGGCGCTGGTCGTGCGGGCGCACTGACCGGCGTACCGGCGACGGGGTGGCGAAATCCCGCTGCGGCGGGGTGCGTTGGAGGAGTATCGGGAAGGCATCCCGACATCGGAACAGCGACAGCCACCCACGTACGAGAGAGGCGACCTCATGTCCGCCGAACTGTCCGACAAGCTCAAGGCCCTGCTCGACACCGCCGTCTTCATCTCCGTCGCCACGATCCAGCCCGACGGCAGCCCCCAGGTCTCACCGGTCTGGGTGAAGCGCGACGGCGACGACCTGCTCTTCTCCACCACGCTGGGCCGCCGCAAGGAGAAGAACCTGCGCCGCGACCCGCGCGTGACGGTGCTCCTCCAGCCCTTCGACGCCCCGTACACGTACGCCGAGATCCGCGGCGAGGCGACGATGACCACCGAGGGCGGGCAGGAGCTCATCGACGAGCTGGCGCTGAAGTACACCGGCCTCAAGTACGCGGAGTTCAACCCGTCCTCCGGGAACGACGAGCCCCGCGTCGTCGTCCGCGTCACTCCGCGCAAGGTCGTCGGCAGGATCTGACGCCCGGTGCGCGCCCGCCCATGACACAGTTCCGTGCCCTGTTGACCCGGGAGGTCACAGGGCACTGTCCCGCGACCACTACCCTGGAGTGGTGACGATTCGCCTGTACGACACCAGCGCCCGGCAGATCCGAGACTTCAGCCCGCTCATCGACGGTTGTGTCTCGATCTACCTGTGCGGTGCGACGGTGCAGGCGGCCCCGCACATCGGCCACATCCGGTCGGGGCTCAACTTCGACATCATGCGCCGCTGGTTCGCCCACCGCGGATACGACGTCACGTTCATCCGGAACGTCACGGACATTGACGACAAGATCATCCGGAAGTCGGCCGAGCAGGGCCGCCCGTGGTGGTCGATCGGGTACGAGAACGAGCGCGCCTTCAACGACGGCTACGACGCCCTCGGCTGCCTCCCGCCCACGTACGAGCCGCGCGCCACCGGGCACATCACCGAGATGGTCGAGATGATGCGCGGCCTGATCGAGCGCGGCCACGCGTACGAGTCGGAGGGCAACGTCTACTTCGACGTCAAGTCCTTCCCGGGCTATCTGGAGCTGTCCAACCAGGAGCTGGACAACCTCTTGCAGCCCGAGAGCGAGGGCGAGACCGGCAAGCGCGACCCGCGCGACTTCGCCATGTGGAAGACGGCCAAGGAAGGGGAGCCCAGCTGGGAGACCCCCTGGGGCCGAGGCCGCCCGGGCTGGCACCTGGAGTGCTCGGCGATGGCCCACAAGTACCTCGGCCGTGAGTTCGACATCCACGGCGGCGGCATCGACCTGATCTTCCCGCACCACGAGAACGAGATCGCGCAGGCCAAGGCCTTCGGCGACGCGTTCGCGCGGTACTGGGTGCACAACGGCTGGGTCACCATGAGCGGCGAGAAGATGTCGAAGTCGCTCGGCAACTCGGTCCTCGTGTCCGAGATGGTCAAGAAGTGGCGCCCGATCGTCCTGCGCTACTACCTGGGCACCCCGCACTACCGCTCCATGATCGAGTACAGC
This sequence comes from Streptomyces sp. NPDC050147, assembly GCF_040660195.1. NCBI lineage: Bacteria > Bacillati > Actinomycetota > Actinomycetes > Kitasatosporales > Streptomycetaceae > Streptomyces > Streptomyces sp. NPDC050147. The sequence goes on from NZ_JBFALJ010000023.1 coordinate 92,213, forward strand.
GAGGAGGCCCTGCGCGAGGCGGAGTCCGCGTTCGCGCGGATCGAGGGCTTCGTGCAGCGCGTGGTGGAGAAGGCCGGTGGCGTCGTGGAGCCAGCGGCCGACGTGCCGCCCGCCTTCGCGGACGCGATGGACGACGACCTGGGCGTCCCGCAGGCCCTCGCGATCGTGCACACGACGGTCCGGCAGGGAAATTCCGCCCTCGCCGCCGACGACAAGGAAGCCGCGGTGGAGCGGCTCGCCGAGGTGCGGGCCATGCTGGGCGTCCTCGGCCTCGACCCGCTCGACCCGCTGTGGGACGGCGAGGGCGACCGCGGAGAAGACCTCCACGGAGTCGTCGACACCCTCGTGCGCCTCGTGCTCCAGCAGCGGGAGGCCGCGCGTGGCCGCAAGGACTGGGCCACCGCCGACGCCATCCGCGACCAGCTCAACCAGTCCGGACTCGTCATCGAGGACGGCCCGACCGGACCGCGGTGGACTCTCGGCCCGCGCTGAGCGTCTGACCTCGCGATGTGCCGCCCGGCGACCCGGGCGGCACACTTCATATACGTACGCAGTCACGCAGTGGGCAGCCATGCAGCACGCAGGCAGCCGCACGCAACACAGAGACAGGTAGGTCATGGCCGCTAACAACCGCCGCATGTCCGGCAAGAAGGGCGCGCAGGTCGGCAGCGGCGGAAATCGACGCCGCGGCCTTGAGGGCAAGGGCCCGACGCCGCCCGCCGAGGCACGCAAGGGACACAAGAAGAACCGCATCGCCAGCGCCGTGGCCAAGAAGTCCGCCGGTGGCCCCGGTGGCGGGCGCCGTCCCGGCGCCGTGAAGGGCCGCGGCAAGGGCACCTCCGAGATGGTCGTCGGGCGCAACTCCGTCGTCGAGGCGCTGCGCGAGGGCGTGCCGGCCTCGATGCTCTACGTCCAGCAGTTCATCGACAACGACGAGCGCGTCCGCGAGGCGCTGCAGATCGCCGGTGAGCGGGGCGGCATCCACCTCATGGAGGCCCCGCGCCCCGAGCTGGACCGCATGACCAACGGGCTCAACCACCAGGGGCTCGTGCTCCAGGTGCCGCCCTACGAGTACGCGCACCCCGAGGAGCTCGCGGCCGCCGCGTACGACCAGGGTGAGGACCCGCTGATCGTCGCGCTCGACGGCGTGACGGACCCGCGGAACCTGGGCGCCGTGGTGCGTTCGGCCTCCGCCTTCGGCGGGCACGGCGTCGTGGTTCCCGAGCGGCGTGCCGCCGGGATGACCGCCGGTGCCTGGAAGACGGCCGCCGGTGCCGCGGCGCGCACGCCGGTGGCGCGGGCCACGAACCTGACCCGCGTCCTGGAGTCGTACAAGAAGGCCGGGCTCGCGATCGTCGGCCTCGCGGCGGACGGCGAGCACAAGGTCGGCGACCTGGAGGCGCTCTCCGGTCCCGTCGTCATCGTCGTCGGCAGCGAGGGCAAGGGCCTCTCGCGCCTCGTCGGCGAGACCTGCGACTACCGCGTGCGGATTCCCATGCCGGGCGGCACGGAGTCCCTGAACGCCGGTGTCGCGGCCGGCGTCGTGCTCTACGAGGCGTCCCGGCGCCGGAGTTAGCCGTCACCCCGGACGTCGGCCGGCCCGGATTCCGCGGGCCGGCCGGCATCCGGCGTAGATCTTGACGCGGTCCGGACATTTCCGCACGGTCAAGGCAGTGTCCTAAACACACATCACTCGGTTAGATGAGTGTGGACACCAGAACGCCCCGCAATCCCACGGGGGGAAGCTCGTCAGGGTTCGACGAAGCTCCCGCGCTGAGCATGGTGAAGGTGCCGAGCGACCCGGCCCAGGTCATCGTGAACCACGCGAGCTTCCGCGTGCAGCTCCCCACCGCGCAGCGGACCCAATCCCCGCGTATCGCACGGCACTTGAGAAATGCCGATGACACCGTGCGCATCCCCGCAGCCGGCTCGGCCGCACGGCGCCGCACGCCCGTCGTCTGGAGCGGGAAGTCCGAGCCGGGCGACCCCGGAGCCACCGGACTCCTGCAGGCGGTGCGCGGCACCGGCGTGCGTCATTCGGCCGAGGTCGGCGGCTCCTCCTACGACGACGGAGGTGCCACGCAGGTCATTCCCCGCATCGACGTCGACGACGACCTCGAGAGTACGCAGGCCACGCCTGCCGTCATCGGTCCTCGCCACCCCGGCTCCGAGACCCGGCTCATCCCGCGCATGCCGATGCCGGAGAGCGACCTCGACGAACAACTCCCTTACGAAGACGAAGAGTTCGACGACGACTTCGACGACGAGGGTGACCGCCGGGCCGCGCGGCGCCAAGGGTCCGACCCGGTGCGCCACGCCTACTACCCCGGCCGGCGCATGAACCTCGGCGTCGTGCTGCTTCCGCTGCGCGTCTTCCTCGGCTTCATCTCCATCTACGCCGGCATGGGCAAGCTCTGCGACCCCGTGTACTTCGACGGCGGCGACCGCGGCTCCATGGTCAAGTGGCTCAACTCGCTGCACCCCTGGGCCCTCGCCGAGCCGCTGCGCGACTTCGCCCTCTCGCACCCGGTGGGCGCCGGGCTCTTCATCGCCTTCCTGCAGATCATCGTCGGCGTGCTCACGGTGCTCGGGCTCTGGCAGCGGGTCGCGGCCGGCGTCGGCGTCCTCCTGTCCGCGGCGCTCATCGTCACCGTCAGCTGGAAGACCGTCCCCGCCTACGACGCGCCGGACATCATCTACCTGGCCGCATGGTCGCCGCTGATCATCGCGGGCGCGCCCGTCTACTCCGTCGACGGACGCCTGGCCGGTGAGGCCTGGCGGACGCTCGGGCCGCGCGTGGACATCTGGGAGCTGCGGCGCCGCGTGCTGCGGCGCGGGGCGCTCGTCGGGGCGCTCGTCGTCGGGCTCACGCTGCTGATCGGTTCGCTGCTCGGCGGCGCGGTGCGCGATGCCGACCGCGTGACCGTGCCGGGACCCGGCGAGGCCCCGCGCAACGAACTGCCGGGCTCACCGCTCCCCGAGGAGCCCGGGAAAAAGCAGCGGCAGCGCCAGAGCGAGTCGCAGAGCCCCACGGCCCCCGGGTCCGGGGCGCCGACGCAGGGGAGTTCCGCGAGCCCCACGCAGGGCGCCGCGGCGACCACCCCGGGCGCGGCGCGCGAGACCGCGGGCACGGGCGCGGGCCAGGGGCAGCCCAGCCAGACGCAGGGCACCACCGGTCAGGCGCCGCCCCAGCAGTCCTCGCCCCAGCAGCCTCCGTCGTCGGCGACCGCGGGACCCACGTCGAGCGGCGGCAGTGGCGGCGCAGCGCCCGAGGGCGGCGCGAGCGGCGGCAGCACGGGCGGCGGCGGCAACGACCGACTGGTGGGCGGCCTGCTCGGCTAGGCCGGGCGACTGCGCGACCTGCCCGCCCGTACGCTTCGGGGCCCCGCACAGACACTGTGCGGGGCCCCGTCGGCGTACGCGTCGAAAGGCTCTCGGTCTCAGTCGTGAAACTCTCGGTCGAAAGGCTCTCAACCGCTCTGTGCCGCGAGCTCCTTGGCTGCTTCGGTGAGGTCCTTCGCGGTGTCGATCGCCCGCCAGTACGCGCCCTGCGGCAGCGGGAAGCCCGCCAGGCTCTTCTCGCGGGCCAGGCGGGGGAACGTGGTGCGCTCGTGGTCGCCGCGGTCGGGCAGCAGCGCGGTGAAGGAGGAGGAGAAGACGTACACGCCCGCGTTGATCAGGTACGGGGACGGCGGGGACTCGATGAAGTCCGTGATGTGGCCGAACGCGTCCGTCTCGACGGCGCCCCACGGAATGCGGGGGCGGGCCAGGGCGAGGGTCGCGGTGGCGTCGCGCTCGGCGTGGAAGGCCGCCATGTCACGCAGCGAGAAACGGGTCCAGATGTCGCCGTTCGTCGCGTACCAGGGCCGGTCCGCGTGCGGGAGGTGGCGGGCGGCGTACTTCAGACCGCCGCCGCGGCCCAGCGGTTGGCTCTCGACGACCGTGGTGACGTTCAGGGGCAGGTCGGCCGAGTCCAGCCACTCCTGGAGCACTTCGGCGAGATGACCGCAGGAGACCACCGCGTCCGTCACGCCCTCGGCCGCCAGCCAGGAAAGCTGATGGCCGATGATCGGGGTCCCCGTGCCGGGGATCTCGACCATCGGCTTGGGCCGGTCGTCGGTGTACGGCCGGAGGCGCGAGCCTTGGCCTCCGGCCAGGACGACGGCTTGGACAGGGTGCGGGTCAGAGGTCATGCACCGCACGATATGCGGACGCCGCGCGGCTGTGCCCCTGACCCCTGCCCTCAGTCTCCGGACGGCTCAGGACCGCTCAGGACGACTGCGCGGCGACGCCCGACGCGAAGGACGTGTCGCAGACCGGGCGGGCATACGACTGGGCGCGTGTCGGGCCGTACGCCCGGACGGCCGCGCGGCCGAGTGCACGGGCGATGGCGACGCAGTGCTTGGCGAGCGACGGGTGACGGTTCACCTCCTGCTGGAGGTGGGTGAGCGCGACGCCGGGGTTCTTCTCCTGGAGCTCCAGGAGAAGCCGGTCGCGCAGGACGTCCTGCGGTGCGCGGGACTTGGCCGGTACGGAGAGGTCGTCGGCGGATGCGGTGAGCATCGAATCCGAGGAGTTCCCGGACCAGTTGACGCTGGTGACCGCGAGGGTCCCGGAGAGCACCAGCATCACGGGCAGGACGAGGGCGAGCGTGCGGCCGATGCGTCGGGCGGGGCCTCGGTGGGCTCGGCGCGGCTTCTGGGTGTAGTTGGCGGAGTGCGTCACGCGAGTGAGCGTAGCGCTCGGTGATGATTTGGCGACATTTAGTCACTCGGTCGAGCGACGGAGAATGAGGTTTTTCTGGAGCGGTGTTGACGGGGCCGAGGCGAAATGGGCGGTCTGCCGGGGTATTTGTCGACAACGTGAGCGACGCCGGGCCCCGGCGGGGCGACACCGGGCCGACGGTGGGGCGGACGCACAGGGCCCCGCACCGGAGTGCGGGGCCCTGTGATGCTGGTGAGGCGGCGGTCGTCAGTCGGTGAGGCGCTCGCCCGACGACGTCGAGAACACGTGCAGCTCGCCCGGACGCGGCACGACGTGCAGTTGCGTGCCCTTCTCCGGGACCCTGCGGCCGTTCACGCGCACCACGAGGTCCTTGTGCTCGCCGCCGACCTCCGCGGAGCCGTAGACGTACCCGTCGGCGCCGAGCTCCTCGACGACGTTCACGGAGACGGCGAGGCCCGCCGGAGCGTCCTCGGTCGCCTTGGAGAGAGACTTCGCGGTGCTGCCGTCCTGCTCGACGATGTCGAAGTGCTCCGGGCGGACGCCGACCGTGACCGTGCGGTCGCCCTTGTCGGCCGCGGCGGACAGCGCCTCGCGGTTGACCGGCACGACGGAGTTGCCGAACTTCACGCCGCCGTCGGTGATCGGGACCTCGACGAGGTTCATGGCGGGGGAGCCGATGAAGCCCGCGACGAAGAGGTTGACCGGGCGGTCGTACATGTTGCGCGGCGAGTCGACCTGCTGGAGCAGACCGTCCTTCAGTACGGCCACCCGGTCGCCCATGGTCATGGCCTCGACCTGGTCGTGGGTGACGTACACGGTGGTGATGCCGAGGCGGCGCTGAAGACTCGCGATCTGCGTACGGGTGCTCACACGGAGCTTGGCGTCGAGGTTCGACAGCGGCTCGTCCATGAGGAACACCTGCGGCTCACGCACGATGGCGCGCCCCATCGCCACACGCTGGCGCTGACCACCGGAGAGGGCCTTCGGCTTACGGGCCAGGTAGTCGGTGAGGTCGAGGATCTTCGCCGCGTCCTCGACCTTCTGGCGGATCTCGGCCTTGTTGACGCCCGCGATCTTCAGGGCGAAGCCCATGTTGTCGGCGACCGTCATGTGCGGGTACAGCGCGTAGTTCTGGAACACCATGGCGATGTCCCGGTCCTTGGGCGGCAGATGCGTGACATCACGCTCACCGATGCGGATGGCGCCGGCGTTCACGTCCTCCAGGCCCGCGAGCATGCGCAGGGAGGTGGACTTTCCGCAGCCGGACGGGCCGACGAGAACGAGGAACTCGCCGTCCGCGACATCGAGCTGGAGCTGGTCGACGGCGGGCTTGTCGCCACCCGGGTAGATGCGGGTCGCCTTGTCGAACGAAACAGTGGCCATGGTGAGGGCCCCCTTCACCGGCAGGAACGTGCCGGACGATCCGTTGTAAAGAGAGGAGTGGTGTAGTCCACCTGAGTGAACTGCTCGGACGGTACCCCGGGGGGGACCGGTCTGTCAGTAGTCCTGCGCATGCGAGCTTCGAGATAATTTTCGACGGGGGCACGGGCGGCGTTGGTTACACTGCTCGGGCACCTCGGTGCACGCCTCCTTAGCTCAGATGGCCAGAGCAACGCACTTGTAATGCGTAGGTCGTCGGTTCGAATCCGACAGGGGGCTCTTGAATCTCCCTAGGGCCCTTCTCTTACGGGGATCTGTCAGAAGGGCCCGGGCCCTAGTGCCGCCCCGACAGGCGGTCCGCGATGCGGGCCAGGCGGGGGGTCTCGGCGGTCGGGGCCGTCAGTTCGTGGCGGTCGGCGCTGCGGTACGTCGCGTACATGCCCTGGACGCCGAGCCAGCGGAACGGCTCCGGCTCCCACTTGCGGACCTTGTGGTTGACCCAGGGGAGCGTGGTGAGGTCCGTGGGGCCTGCTTGCCCTGAGTCCTGCTGGACCAGGTCGCGCAGGGTGCGGGCCGCGAGGTTGGCGGTGGTGACGCCCGAGCCGACGTAGCCGCCCGCCCAGCCGAGGCCCGTCGCGCGGTCCAGGGTGACCGTGGCGCACCAGTCGCGGGGGACGCCGAGTACGCCGGACCAGGCGTGGGCCACCTCCACTCCGGCCAGCTGGGGGAAGAAGCGGGTCAGGATTTCGCGCAGGGCCTCGATCGTGGCCGGTTGGGTGCGGCCTGCGTTTGCCGGGGTATCCGTTTTCGAGCCGTAGCGGTAGGGGACTCCGCGACCGCCGAGCGCGATGCGGCCGTCCGCGGTGCGCTGGGCGTACATGTACGCGTGCGCCATGTCGCCGAGTGTTTCGCGGCCCTCCCAGCCGATCGACTCCCATTGGGCGTCGGTGAGCGGTTCCGTCGCGATCATCGAGGAGTTCATGGGGAGCCAGGTGCGGCGCTGGCCCTTGAGGGAGGCCGTGAACCCCTCCGTGCAGCGCAGGACGTAGGGGGCGCGGACCGTGCCGTACGGGGTGATGGCGTGTTTCGGCTTGATCTCCGTGACGGGCGTCGATTCGTGGATCGTCACGCCGAGTGCTTCGACCGCCGCCGCGAGGCCCTTCACCAGCTTCACCGGGTGCAGGCGTGCGCCGTGCGGGGTCCAGGTGGAGCCGACTGCGCCGGACACGCGCACCCTGTCGGCGGTCTCCCGTGCGCCGTGCAGGGTGCGGTCCTTCTCGCCGTACGCGAGCTCTGTGGCGTGGAACTCCTTCAGGCGGGCCAACTGGGCCGGGGTATAGGCGACTTCGAGTACGCCGCCGTGGTGGATGTCCGCGTCGATCTGTTCTGCGGCGGCGGTGCGGATCACCTCGTCGACCGTGTCGTTCATCGCCTCTTGGAGGCGGACCGCGGCTTCCTTGCCGTGCAGGCGGGCGTAGCGGTCGCGGCCCGCGATGCCGTTGTAGAGCCAGCCGCCGTTGCGGCCGGAGGCTCCGTAGCCGCAGAACTTCTGCTCCAGGACGGTGATGCGGAGGAAGGGGGCGGCCTTCTTCAGGTAGTACGCGGTCCACAGGCCCGTGTAGCCGCCGCCGACTATGCAGACGTCGGCACTCTCGTCGCCGGGCAGGGGCTCACGGGGGCTCGGGATGCCGTGGTCCGCGTACCAGTACGAGATGCCGCCGTTGATCGTGCTGCTCATGCGCCGGACGTTACTGCGCTGGTGGGGGCTTTGGGGAGGGGTGTGGGGGCGGGCGTTCCGATACGTTGATCCGGCACGTGGCGATGTCGAAGCGTCATGTGCCCGGATTCAGGAGGACTGTTCAGATGGCCGTACGCAAGGCCGAGCGCAAGGCCGGGCGCATCGTCGCCGCGGTGGCCGCCACCGCACTCGTCGTCGGGGGCGCAGCCGCCTGTGGGCCCGAGGACCTCACGGGCGGGAGCGACGACAAGGCGTCGGCCTCGGAGTCGGCGTCCGCCGGCGGCCCGGAGGCGAAGGAGCCGCCGGCCGGTACCGACGGGCTCGCGAAGGTGCCCGCCACGGTGGAGGGCGGCGTGATCACGGTCGGCGACCCGAAGGCCGGGCACACGGTCAAGCTGTACGAGGACGCGCGCTGCCCGATCTGCAAGAAGTTCGAGGAGACGGGCGCGCAGGCGTTGGTGAAGCCGGTGGCCGAGGGCAAGGTGAAGGTCGAGTACACGCTCGCCTCGTTCCTGGACAAGAACCTCGGTGGCAGTGGCTCGGTGAACGCGGCGAACGCGTTGCGGGCCTCGGTAGACGCGGGCAAGTTCCCGGAGTTCCACGCGGCGGTCTTCGCCAATCAGCCCGAGAGGGAGACCGAGGACGCCTACACGCCCGCCTTCCTGTTGAAGATCGCCGACAAGGTGGACGGGCTGCGGGGCGCCGAGTTCGACAAGGCCGTGCGGAAGGTGACGTACAAGAAGTGGGTCGGTGAGGCCATGCAGTCCTTCACCGACGACGGCATGCAGGGCACGCCGACCGTCGTCATCGACGGCAAGAAGGCGGGCTCCGACTCGCTGTTCGACCAGGACGCGTTCGCCAAGGAGCTCAAGGCCGCGGGGATCTGACAGGGCCTCGGGGGACGGACAGTGCTTCGGGGAACTGTCAGTGCCTCGGGGGTCTGAGGGGTCGCCCGGATAATCCCATGCGGTGATTCACCCACGCCGGTAGCGTCACGGGTGTGATCGACATTCGCGTTCCGGACGAGCTGATCGAGTCGCAGTACGCGTGCGCGGGGGAGCCGGGCCGTGCCTTCATCGCGGCGTTGCCCGCGCGCGTGGCCGAGTTCGTCGAGCGGTGGGAGCTGAGGATCGACGGGCCCTCGATGCACGGCATGGCGGCGCTCGTGCTGCCGGTGGTGCGGCGCGACGGCACCCCCGCCGCGGTCAAGTTCCAGCTCCTGGACGAGGAGACCGAGGGGGAGCCGGTCGGACTCCGGGTGTGGGACGGCGACGGGGCGGTGCGGTTGCTGGATCACGACGACCGGACGGGCACGATGCTGCTCGAACGCCTGGACTCCGCGCGGATGTTGTCGTCGGTGGAGGACACGCACAAGGCGGTGCTCGTCATCGCCGAGCTGCTGGCCCGGCTCACTTCCGTGCCCGCGCCCGCGGGCATGCGGCGGCTCGAGGACATCGCGGGGGAGATGCTCGACGACCTGCCGGACGCCCTGAGGGCGATCCCCGATCCGGTCGAGCGCGCGCTCGTGGAGCGGTGTGGGGGCGCGATGCGCGAGGTCATGGGGGAGCCCGGTGACCGGCTGCTGCACTGGGACCTGCACTTCGAGAACGTCCTGGCGGCCGAGCGCGAGCCGTGGCTCGCCATCGACCCGAAGCCGCTGGCCGGGGATCCCGGGTTCGACCTGTGGCCCGCGCTCAACAACCGTTTCGACGCGGACGACGTGCTGTGGCGGTTCGACGCGATGAGCGAGGTGCTGGGATTGGACCGGGAGCGGGCGCGCGCCTGGACCTTGGCCCGGGTGCTGCAGAACGCGCTGTGGGACATCGAGGACGGGGAGTCGCCGGACGAGGAGGACCTGGAGGTCGCGCGGCGGCTGCTCGGGTCGTGAGACGCGGGTTGGGCCCGGCGGGCGGACTGGTTAGCCTGCGGCCATGATTCGTGATGCCACGCCCGCCGACGTCCCCGTCATCCACGCCATGGTCCGCGACCTCGCCGAGTACGAGAAGGCCCTCGACGAGGCCAGGGCCACCGAGGAGCAGTTGCGGGACGCCCTCTTCGGTGAGCGGCCCGCCGCGTTCGCGCACATCGCCGAGGACGACGCGTCGGGAGAGGTCGTCGGGTTCTCGCTGTGGTTCCTGAACTTCTCCACGTGGCGCGGAGTGCACGGGATCTATTTGGAGGACCTGTACGTACGGCCGGAGGCGCGCGGTGGCGGGCACGGCAAGGCACTGCTGACCGAGCTCGCGCGGATCTGTGTGGAGCGGGGTTATGAGCGGCTGGAGTGGTCCGTGCTCGACTGGAACGAGCCGTCGATCAACTTCTACAAGTCGCTGGGAGCGTCGCCGCAGGACGAGTGGACCGTGTACCGGCTGACCGATGGGGCGTTGGCCGGGCTGGGGGCGGCTGCGGCTTGATCCAGGGAAGCTTGATCCAGGGAGGCCTGATCCAGGGAAGCCTGATTCAGGGAGGCCTGATCTAGGGGATCAGGACCACCTTGCCCGTGGTGCGGCGGTTCTCCAGGTCGGCGTGGGCGGCTGCCGCCTGCGCCAGGGGGTAGCGCTGGATCGCCGGGGTGAAGTGCCCCTTCGTCGCTTCGGTGAGCGCCGCGAGCTCCAGGGTGCGGATCGGGTTGTCGCCGCCCGCCCTGCGCATCATCTCCGGTCCCAGGACGTTGAGTTGCGTGATGCCGCGGGCGGCCAGCTGCTCGTCGGTGAACATGAGGGGCTCGCCGTCGTGCAGGCCCTTGCCCGACCAGCCGAAGATGAGGTGTGCGCCACCGGGGGCGAGGAGGTCCACGGCGGCGCGGCCCGGCTCGCCGCCGACTCCGTCGAAGACGACGGTGGCGCCCGGCACGCCGCTGCCGCCGAGCTTCGTCAGGTACGCGCGGACCTCGTCCGGCCAGTCCGGGTTCTTGTAGTCGACGGCGAGGTCCGCGCCGTTCGCGCTGACCCGGGCCGTTTTCTCCGGGCCGCCGGCCAGGCCGATCACCGTGGCGCCCGCGTGCTTGGCGTACTGCACCAGGAGCGTGCCGATGCCGCCCGCCGCCGCGGGGACGACGGCCACGGACTCGGGGGTCAGCTCGGCGAACTGCAGGATGCCCAAGGCCGTACGGCCCGTGCCGATCAGGGCCACGGCTTCCGCGTCGTCCAGGTCTTCGGGGATCTCGTGCAGGCGGGACGCCTCCGTGACGGCGAGCTCGGCGTATCCCCCGGGGGCGAAACCGATGTGGGCGACCACGCGCTTGCCGAGCCAGCTCTCGTCGACTCCCTCGCCGAGGGCGTCGACCGTGCCCGCCACCTCGCGGCCCGGGATCGTGGGCAGTTCGGGGAGTTCGGGGAGCGGGCCCTTGATCCCGGAGCGGATCGCGGTGTCCAGGAGGTGCACGCCCGCCGCGGTCACCTTGATGCGGACCTGGCCGGGGGCCGGTGCCGGGTCCGGGGTCTCCTCGTACGTGAGGTGTTCGGCGGGGCCGAAGGTGTGCAGGCGGATGGCGTGCATGCTCGCTCCTTGGGGGAGGGGGGTGGGTTTCGGTGGTGGCTTTCGGTGGTGGCTTCCGTCCACCACCCTCGTACCTCAAGCGGACTTGAGGTCAACCCTTGTGGGGGTCAGTGCGAGCGTCACCGCCTCCAGCGCGCTGTTGAAGGAGACCTCGGAGAGCAGGCCGGGCGCCGCGACCTGGTCTCCGGCCAGGTAGACGCCGTCGCCGCGGTCGATCGCCGGGCGGTCGCGCCAGGTGGTGCCGGGCAGGTCCACCGCGCCGGTGCGGCCGTTGGACACGGCGTCGCGGCGCCAGAGCAGGCGGTCGCGCCAGTCGGGGAAGCCGAGGTCGAGGAGGTGGTCGGCGCGGGCCACGCCGTCCGCCTTGGACTCCTCGGGGGAGAGCGGGATCTGTCCCTGGATGAGTTCCTGGCCCGCGGGGGCGAGGCTGCGGTCCTGGGTGGTGAACCGCTCGATCCACCCGGTCCCGTCCAGGTCGGAGATCGCGAAGGGGTCGCCCTTGCGGGACGTGAGGGCCACGTCGACGAGGGTCGTGCGGGCGCTGTCCCAGCGGAGGCTGTCGTCCTGGAGGAGTTGGCGGGCCCCGGGGAGGGAGGTGGCGACGACGACGGGGCCCTTGGCGCGGAGCGGGGCGAGGGAGTCGACGCGGGACAGCGTCTCGACGCGTACGCCCAGGTTCCAGGCGAATGTCGCCATGCGATCGATGACCGAACCCCAGCCGCCGCACGGATAGTGCGCCTCCGGGGGCAGCTTCGTGGAGCGGCGCAGGCGCTCGTGCACGAACCTGGCGGAGAGGGAGCCGGGGTCGTGGTGGAACGTCGCCACGGCGATGTAGTGCGCGGCGGCGCGTGCGCCTTCCGCGCCCACCTCGCCGGTGGCCCACGTCATGAAGTCCGTGTCCACGGGCGCCTGTTCGGCCTTGCGGCGCAGCAGCTTCAGCATGGCCAGGGGCGGGGTGCGGCGGAGCCCGCCCTGGTGGTGGAAGCGGAGCCGGGTGCCCTCGATGGGCGGGATGGCGGCGAGGGGGCCGATGAGGTCGCGCTGCTTGAGCCAGGTCCAGTGGGGGCCGCCGTTGTAGAGGGCGTGCGGGCCTTCGTTCGTGCGGTACGTGCCGTCGGCGGTGCGGGCTCGGCCGCCGAGGGTGTGGTGGGCCTCGTGGACGGTGACCTGGGCGCCGGCCTCCGCGGCGGTGATGGCCGCGGTGAGTCCGGCGAAGCCGCCGCCGATGACGGTGAGGGTCTTGCGGTTGAGGGTCTTGCTGTCGGTGGGCATGGGGTGGGCTCCTGCCTTGTCGTGGTGGGGGTGGTGGGAGTGGTTGGGGGGGATCGGTCTGGTCGAAGTGGGTGGCTTGGGTGGGCGTGTGCTCCTTTCTCGGTACGACGGATGAGGGCGTCCCGGATGTGACATCGGGGCGCGGCGGTGTTGTCAGTCGGTGGGTGCACGATGGGGGCATGGGACAGAGGGACGGTCAGCGGGGCGGTCAGCGGGACGCGGCAGGAGTGAAGAAGGCTCGGCGGCCCGGGGTGCGATTGCCCGCGCTGCGGAGTTTCGAGGGGGGTGAGTTGGAGCCCGACGGGGATTACGACGGGGTCGAGTTCCGGGGCCTCGATCTCGCGGGGCAGGACGGCGGGGGCGCGCTGTTCCTGGACTGTGCGGTGACGGGCTGCGGGGTGACGGAGACACGGCTCAGCCGGGCGCGGTTCGTGGACTCCGTGCTGACGGAGCTGCGCGGGGTCGGCACGGAGCTGGCGGAGGCTTCGCTGCGGGACGTGGAGGTGGTGGACGCGCGGCTGGGGGGTGTTCAGCTGCACGGGGGCGTGCTGGAGCGGGTGGTCGTGCGGGGCGGGAAGATCGACTATCTGAACCTGCGGAAGGCGCGGTTGAAGGACGTCGTCTTCGAGGGCTGCGTGCTGGTGGAGCCTGACTTCGGGCAGGCGGTGCTCGAGCGGGTGGAGTTCGTGGGCTGCGTGCTGAAGGGAGCGGATTTCAGCGGGGTCCGCATGAAGGACGTCGACCTGCGGGAGGCGGCCGAGGTGGACATCCTGCGGGGGATCGACTGCTTGGCGGGTTCGGTGATCAGTGCGTCGCAGCTGATGGACTTGGCGCCGGCGTTTGCTGCGCAGGTGGGGGTACGGGTGGACTAGCGTCCGGCTTTGGCGGTGGGGCGGTGGGGCGGTGGGGCCCTGCGGGGTGCGGTGCGGGGCCCTGCGGGCGGGGCTTGGGTGGGGGCGCGGGGCCTGGCTGGGGGTGCGTGCGTACTGCGGTGTCGGTGCGTGTGTGGGGCGGGGCCGCGCCGGTATGTCCGTCCTCGCTATCGTCCGGTGGCCGCCTGGTTGCTTCGGCTCCGGAGTGTTGCGAGCTGTGCTCCGGGCGGACAAACCGGCACGTCCCCTTGGGTTTCGGTGCCGGGTGCGGGTGCGTGCGGGCCTGCGGAGTCTCCCGTCGTCGGGGGCGGGGCCGCGCCGGTGTGTCCGTCCTCGCTATCGTCCGGTGGCCGCCTGGTTGCTTCGGCGCCGGAGTGTTGCGAGCTGTGCTCCGGGCGGACAAACCGGCACGTCCCCTTGGGTTTCGGTGCCGACTGCGGGTGCGTTAAGGGGGCCGTTCCTCGTCTGTTCGTGCGAGGGCCGCTGCGGGGCAATCGGGCGGGTGGGCGGGAAAGGTCTGTACGGCGAGGGGGCGTGCGGGGTGCACGTCCCACCCGTCAGGCGCCTACGCCCGGGGAAAGCGGGACTGGAGGGTCCAGATCGCCGGGTTCTCGGACAGGGGCTCGTGGAGGTCCGTCAGGTCCGCCAGGAGGTCCTGGAGAAAGTCCCGTGCCTCGCGCCGGAGCTCGGAGTGGGAGAACGTGAGAGGAGGTTCCTCCGTCCGCATCCAGTCCGCCTCGATGTCGACCCACCCGAAGCGGCGGGTGAACAGCATGCGGTCCGCCGACTCCGTGAAGTCGAGTTCGGCGTACTGGGGGCGGGAGGCCCGGCTCCCCAGGGGGTCCTGGTCCAGGAGCTCGACGATGTCGCACAGCGCCCACGCGAAGTCGAGGACGGGCACCCACCCCCAGGCTGTGGACAGCTCCCGGTCCGCCTTCGTGTCCGCGAGATACACGTCCCCGCAGAACAGGTCGTGCCGCAGCGCGTGGACGTCCGCACGGCGGTAGTCGAACTGCGGGGGGTCCGGAAAGCGGTGGGAGAGGGCGTAGCCGATGTCGAGCACGTGGTCGATGGTGTCATGGGCCGGGGGCCATGGCCCGCCGCTCCTCAGGGCAGCAGCCGCTGCTCCTTCGCCACCGCCACCGCTCCCGCCCTCGTGTCCACGCCCAGCTTGTCGTAGATCCGGCCCAGGTGTGTCTTCACCGTGGCCTCGCTGATGAACAGCGCGCGGGCGATGTCACGGTTCCCGAGGCCCTGGGAGAGCTGCGCCAGGATGTCGAGCTCGCGGTCGGTGAGGGTGGGCAGCGGCTTGCGCATGCGGGCCATCACGCGGGACGCGACCGGCGGGGAGAGCGTGGTGCGGCCCTGCGCCGCGGCGTGGATCGCGGCGAAGAGCTCCTCGGGGCGTTCGGCCTTCAGGAGATAGCCCGTCGCGCCCGCCTCGATGGCGCGGGTGATGTCGGCGTCCGTGTCGTACGTCGTCAGGACCAGGATGTGGGGCGCGGGGGCGGCGGACGCCGTGATGCGGCGTGTCGCCTCGACGCCGTCCATTCCCTCGCCCAGTTGCAGGTCCATCAGGACCACGTCCGGCATCAGCTTCGCGGCGAGCGCGATCGCCTCTTCGCCGGTGCCCGCCTCGCCGACCACCTCGATGTCCGGCGCGCTGCCCAGCAGGGCGAGCAGTCCGGCGCGTACGACGATGTGGTCGTCGCAGACCAGGAGGCGGACCGGGGGCGGGGGCGTAGGAGGAGTAGGCGGCGTCATGAGGTCTCCTGCGGGGTCAGTGGGATCGCGACCGAGAGGACCGTGCCCTCGCCCGGCGCCGACTCGATCGTCAGTGTGCCGCCGAGCTGCCGCGCGCGGGCGCGGATCGCCGGCAGCCCGTGCCCCCGCCGGTCGGAGGCGGGCGGCTGTTCGGTGGGCGTGAAGCCGCGGCCGTCGTCCGCGACGTCGAGCACCACCTGATCGTCCAGGTGTGTGAGCGTCAGCGCCGCCGTGGTCGCGTCCGCGTGCTCCGCCACGTTGGCGAGCGCGCCCTGCGCGATGCGCAGGAGCGCGGACTGCGTCCGGTCGGGGAGCGGGCCGGGCGTGCCCTCGGAGTGGAAGCGGACCGCGAGGCCGGTGTCCTGCGCGGTGCGCGCGGCCAGCGTCCGCAGCGCCTCGTCGAGGCCGCCGCCGTCGGCGAGATCGGCGGGCGCCAGGTCGTGCACGAAGCGGCGGGCCTCGGTGAGGCCGAGTTCGGTGATCGACTCGGCGGTACGGACATGGGTGCGGGCCTTGGCCGGGTCGGTGTCCCAGACGCGGTCGGCGGCCTGGAGCAGCATCTGCTGGCTGGACAGGCCCTGGGCGAGGGTGTCGTGGATCTCCATGGAGATGCGCTGGCGCTCGGCGAGGGTGCCCTCACGGCGCTCGGTGGCGGCCAGCTCGCGGCGGGTGCGGATGAGGTCGTCGATGAGGGTGCGCTGGCGGGCCGCCTGGCGCTGCATGTACAGGAAGACCGCGGTGGCGACCGCGGCCCAGGCCGGTGGCGCGAGCAGCAGGTTCGGGTCGAAGTGGCCCGCGAGCTGCAACTGCGCGACGACGACGAAGGCGGTCAGGACGGCCACCAGGAACAGCGCGGCGCGCGGCGGCAGCGTCCGCAGCCCCGTGTAGAAGAGCGGCACCGCGCACCAGGCGAAGCTCGGCGCGAGGAGGACGAGCACGACCCAGACCGCCACGACGAGGAACAGCCAGGTGAGGCGGCGGGGCGCGGTGGGGCGGGCGCCGATGACGGGGCCGAGCACGTAGAGGAGGGCGAGGGAGACCGAGAGCGCGATGATCCACGGCGTACGCGGTTCGCCGGGGTGCCGCATCAGGAAGCGGGTCAGCGACGAGCCGAGGAGCAGGAAGAACGCCGTGTGCATGACGGCCCCGAGCCAGCGGCCGTCTGGATCCGGCGTGCGGGGGTCGAGGCCCGGTGTGCGGGGCGTGCGCTGTCGCTGTCCCACTGGGGCCGCCTCCCTCTCTTGTCCGTCTCGCCGTGCTGTCGTGGCGTTGTGCTGCCGTGCTGCCGTGCTGCCGTGCTGCTGTCTCGCCGTACGGGTGCCTCGCCGTGCGGCCGTCTCGTGTCGCCCTCGCGCGGTCGCTGAACTGGGCAAACACCCTCATTGTGACCCGGTGGGGCCACCGGAGGGTCAACCGATCGGTTGACCCTTGTGTCGGCCGAGTCGCGCGCCGCTCCCAGCCGGTACGTCGACGGGTGCGGGCCGGTACCGGCCGGACGATTGGTGACAGGGAAAACAACCTCCCCGAGGACCTCCCCGAGGACCTCCCAAGAACCTCCCAAGAACCTCCCCCAACCCCTTCACCTGAGGAGCACCCCATGCAGAAGCTCTCCCGCCGCACCCGTGTCCTGACCATCGCCGCGACCGCCGCCGTTCTCGGCGCGGGCACCTTCGGCGCCGTCTCCGCCAGTGCCGAGTCCCCGGCCGCGGCCCCGAAGGCCGCCGTCGCCGCCGACGCGGCCGACAAGAACCTCACGCAGTCGACGCACCTGAACGTCGCCGCCGCGACCAAGGCCGCCCAGGCCACCCTCGACGCCGCGAAGAAGGAGAACCAGCGCGTCTCCGTCGCCGTCGTCGACCGCAACGGCAACACCATCGTCGAGCTGCGCGGCGACGGAGCGGGCCCGCAGTCCCCCGAGTCCGCGGTGAAGAAGGCGTACACCGCCGTCTCCTGGAACGCGCCCACCTCCGAGTTGACCAAGCGCCTGGAGCAGGCCCCGAACCTGAAGGACATCCCCGGCACCCTGTTCCTCGCGGGCGGTGCGCCGGTGACCGCCAAGGACGCGCCCATCGCGGGCATCGGTGTCGCGGGCGCCCCGAGCGGCGACCTGGACGAGAAGTTCGCGAAGGCGGGCGTCGCGGCGCTCGGCCGCTGAAGCCCCTGTAGCCCCTGAGGTACTGAAGTCGCTGATCAACCGAGCTGCCCGAGCCGCCGGATCTCATGATGCTGAGGCTGTTCCCGGTCCGTACGACGACGAGGAGGAGGACGAACATGACGAGGACCGCTCAGGACCAGCGGCTGCTCGACGCCGCACGGTCCGGGAAAGCCGACGAAGTGAGAGCCGCCCTCGACGCGGGAGCCCGCGTCGAGGCCCGCGACAGCGAGCTGCGCACCCCCCTGCTGCTCGCCGTCATCGGTGACCGCGTCGAGGCCGCACGGGCCCTGGTGGCCGCCGGCGCCGACGTCGACGCCCAGGACCACCGCGCCGACAGCCCCTGGCTGGCCACCGGCGTCACCGGCAGCGTCGCCATGCTGCACGTCCTGCTTCCCGCGGGCCCCGACCTGAAGCTGCGCAACCGGTTCGGCGGGATCTCCGTGATCCCGGCGGCGGAACGCGGCCACGTCGCGTACGTACGGGAAGTCCTGCGCGTCACCGACATCGACGTCGACCATGTCAACGACCTGGGCTGGACCGCCCTGTTGGAGGCCGTGATCCTCGGCGATGGCGGGCGCGCGCACCAGGAGATCGTGGAGCTGCTGCTCGCCGCGGGCGCGACGCCCGGCCTCGCCGACCGGGACGGCGTCACCCCCCTCGCGCACGCCGAGCGCCGTGGTTTCGCCGAGATCGCCGCGCTGTTGCGGGGTGCCGCGTGAAGGCGCGGGCCTTCGCCACCGGCGGGCCGGCCGTCGTGGCGGCCGTGGTGGCGGCCGTGGTCCTCGCGGGCTGCGGCACCGGCGGGGGCGACGCCGCGACGTCCGGCGCCGAGCCCACCCGCGCGAAGGCCACGGCCACCCTCCCCGCCGAGCAGCGCACCCCGGAAGGCACCCTCCTGGTGGCCGACTTCGGCTCGGACACCGTCACGTTCGTCGACCCCGAGCGCGGGCCCATCGAATCCGTGCGGGTCGGCACGGCCCCCTACGGCCTCGTGGTGGGGAAGGACGGCCGCGCCTGGGTCGCCACCGCCGACGCCGTGGCCGTCGTGGACACCTTCCCGAGCTCCCAAGCGCAAGGGGAGTCCCGCCGACGCGTCGATCGCATCCCCTACGAGACCATCCCCCACGAAACCGACAGCGGTCCCACGACGACCGGCGAGTACCGCGGCGGCGGCATGGGCATCGCACTCTCCCCGGACGGCGAGCGCGCCTATGTGGGCGTCAACGTCCCGGGCGGCGAGGGGACGCTGGAGGTCATCGACACCGCGAAGCGCGAGGTCACGGACACCGTTCCGGTGGGCCGGCGCCCCTTCGACGTGGACGTGTCGAAGGACGGCCGCGAGGTCTACGCGACCAATCACGATTCCTTCGACGTGACGGTCGTACGCGCCGACTCGCTCGAGCCCCGCCGCATCGAAGTCGCCCCCTACGGCACGGAAGGCGGCCTCGGCTCCTGGCTGAAGCCGCACTACACCGCCGTACGCCCCTCGGACGGCAAGCTCCTGCTGCCCTTCGAGGGCGAGAAGCTCGTCGTGCTCGACCCGCGCACCGGCGAGTCCGACATCGAGAAGATGACGGCCGACACCCACCAGCACGGCGCGCACATGACGCGGGACGGCACGCTGTTCGTGGTCGGCACGGGGCCCATCGACCCCTCGTCGGACGAAGGGGCCTCGCTGACCGTGCGCGCGAAGGACGGCGAGGAGAAGGTCTTCCCGCTGGAGGGCCCGCACGAGGACGTCGCGGTCTCCGAGGACGGCGGCACCGCCTACGTCACCGGCGGCTTCACCCGCGACGGATTCTGGAACGGGATCACCGTCATCGACCTGAGGAGCGGGGACGCCCACCGACTCCCGGCGGGCGAACGCCCGTTGGGCATCGCAGTTCTCTAGGGCGGCGCCACGGCGGGCGCGCGCGATGCCGGACCGAACATATGCCGCATATGATCACAGGCGTGCACCCACGATCCACGGCGCTGCGCGGCACGTCGGCCGCCGCCCTCACCGCCCTTGTCCTCACCGCCTGCAGCGGCTCCGGAGTGCACGGCACGCCCGGGGCCGACGGCGTGCGTGACCCGTACTTCCCGCGGCTGGGCAACGGCGGCTACGACACCGCGCACTACGACCTGACCATCGGCTACGACCCCGACGCGCGGCACCTCACCGGCACCGCCGAGATCACGGCACGCGCGACCCAGGACCTCAGCGCCTTCAACCTGGACCTCAAGGGTCTGGAGGTGAAGGGCGTGACCGTCGAGGGGAAGGGCGCCTCCTTCCACCGCGACGGGCAGGAGCTGACGATCCGGCCCGCGGACGACCTCGACAAGGGCGAGACGTTCCGCACGGTCGTCCGCTACTCCGGCAACCCGGAGACCATCACCGACCCGGACGGTTCCGAGGAGGGGTGGCTGCGGACGGAGGAGGGGGCCATCGCGCTGGGCCAGCCCACCGGCTCGATGGCCTGGTTCCCGTCCGACAACCACCCCTCGGACAAGGCCTCGTACGACATACGCGTCACCGTCCCCAAGGGGCTCAAGGCCATCTCCAACGGCGAGTTGACCCGCGAGTCGACCAAGAACGGCCGCACCACCTTCGCCTGGCACAGCGCCGAGCCGATGGCGAGCTATCTCGCGACGGTGGCGATCGGGCCGTACGAGGTGAAGAAGTCCACGACGAAGTCCGGCATCCCGGTGCTCACGGCGGTCGAACCCTCGGAGGCCAGGGCGAGCGCGAAGGCGCTCGCCCGCATCCCCGAGATCATGGAGTGGCAGGAGCTGAACTTCGGCCCCTACCCCTTCTCGTCGACCGGCGCGATCGTCGGACGCGAGGAGGACGCGGGCTACGCCCTGGAGACGCAGACCCGCCCCACCTACCCCGGCGCCCCCGGCACCGACCTCATCGTCCACGAGCTGGCCCACCAGTGGTTCGGGAACTCCGTGACGCCCAAGTCCTGGCGGGACATGTGGCTCAACGAGGGTTTCGCGACGTACGCCGAGTGGCTCTGGCAGGAGGACAACGAGGGCGAAAGCGCGCAGGAGGTCTTCGACCAGATCTACGCGGGCGACTACTTCGAGGCCAAGGAGGACAACGACGCCGTCTGGGCCTTCCCGCCCGCGAAGCCGCCGTCCGCCGCGACCATCTCGGACAGTCCGGTGTACGAGCGGGGCGGCATGGTCATCCACAAGATCCGCCGGGCGGTGGGCGACGACACCTTCTACGACATCGTGCAGGGCTGGGCGAAGGCCCACCGCCACGGCAACGCGGACACCGAGGACTTCACGCGGTACGTGGAGGAGCACGCGGGCAGCGATGCGGCGCGCGAGAAGGTCCGGACGATCTGGGGGCCGTGGCTGTACGGGGACGGGAAGCCGGAGCGGCCGTAAGGCGTCACGCCAGCGGCTTGCGGAGTACGGCGCAGGGGCGGCCCGCTTCCAGGTCGTGCCGGTGGTCGATGACCTCGTAACCGAGCGAGCCCCAGAAGGCGAGCCCCGCTTCGTTCCCCTCCAGGACGGCGAGCCGCACCCCTTCGCGCCCGTCCCCCCGGAACCGCTCCTCGATCTTCCCCACGAACTCCCGCCCGTGCCCCTTGCGCTGCTGCCCGGCGTCCACCATGAGCAGGCCGATCCACGGATCGGTGTCGGCGGGGTCGGGATGGCGGTCCAGTGTGATGCCGATCCCGACGACCCGCCCCTCGGACCGCGCGACGAGCACCTCGGCACCCGGCACGGCCAGTTCGTCCGCGAGCGCCGCGGCGACCTGCTCGGGGCGGATGTCGTGGGGGTCGGGGAAGTCCCCGGAGAGGGCGTGGAAGACGTGGTTCGACGCGTACAGGGCGGTGAGCTCGGTGAGCAGCTCGCCGGGGAGCGCGCCGTCCGGCGCGGGGATGAGCGGTTCGAGGATCATGCGGCGCAGATTAGTCGCGGCCCGGCGACGACGAGGGCCCCCGGCGGAGATTCCGCCGGGGGCCCTCGTGAACGCGCTTATGAACCTCAGACGTTGACGCCGAAGTCCTGCGCGATGCCGACGAGGCCGGACGCGTAGCCCTGGCCGACCGCGCGGAACTTCCACTCCGCGCCGCTGCGGTACAGCTCGCCGAAGACCATGGCGGTCTCGGTGGCGGCGTCCTCGCTCAGGTCATAGCGGGCGATCTCGGTGCCGCCGGCCTGGTTGAGGATGCGGATGAAGGCGTTCCGCACCTGGCCGAAGTTCTGCGAGCGGTTCTCCGCGTCGTAGATCGAGACCGGGAAGACGATCTTGTCGACGTCGGCCGGGAGGCCGGCCAGGTTGACGTTGATCTGCTCGTCGTCGCCCTCGCCCTCGCCCGTGACGTTGTCACCGGTGTGCACGATGGTCTGGTCCGGCGTCGCCTTGTTGTTGAAGAAGACGAAGTGGCCGTCCGAGTAGACCTTGCCCTGCGGGTTCACCGCGATGGCCGAGGCGTCCAGGTCGAAGTCGGTGCCAGTGGTGGTGCGGACGTCCCAGCCGAGGCCCACGGTGACGGCGGTCAGGCCCGGAGCCTCCTTGGTGAGCGAGACGTTGCCACCCTTGGACAGGCTTACTGCCATTGTTGGGAGTCCCTTCCCTCGTTGCGTACGAACGGGCTTCGTACTGGGGACGAAGCTACCGTCACCTCTATGAACGTCGACCGGGGTCCCAGAGGTTCCTGGTCCTTTTACTTTCTTTACTCGTCTCTTGCGTCACTCCCGACGCAAGCGCGGCTCGCCGTAAATGCGGGTGACGTGGACCGGACAGACGCGGGACGATAGGACCCATGTCCGGTCCCTATGTCATCCGCGGCTCCGTCTCCCTGCCCGAGGCCGAGCTCATGTGGCGCTTCTCCAGGTCGTCCGGGCCGGGCGGTCAGCACGTCAACACCAGCGATTCGCAGGTGGAGCTGAGATTCGACCTGGCCAACACGCAGGCGCTGCCTCCGGTGTGGAAGGAGCGCGCCCTGGAGCGGCTCGCCGCCCGGCTCGTCGGCGGCGTCGTCAGCGTGCGGGCCTCCGAGCACCGTTCCCAGTGGCGCAACCGCGAGATGGCGGCCACCCGCCTCGCCTCGCTGCTCGCGGAGGCCACCGCCCCGCCGCCGAGGCCCCGCCGCGCCACGAAGATTCCCCGGGGGATCAACGAACGGCGACTTCGCGAGAAGAAGCAGCGCGGTCAGACCAAGCGCGGCCGTTCGGGGGAGGGCTGGGGCTGATCCCCCGCCCGGTCGGCGCCCCGGAGGGCAAAGACGCACCAGCAAAGACCGTTCAACCGAAAACCATCAGCCGAGCTGTCGGTACTTCCCCTTGAAGTACGTCAGCGGGCCCCCGTCGGCGCTCGGCAGGGCAGCCGAAAGTACGCGCCCGATGACGAGGGTGTGATCACCCGCAGTCACCGTCTGTTCGGTCCGGCACTCCAGCGTCGAGAGCGCGCCCCCGACCAACGGTGCCCCTGACGTCTCTCCCCGGGTGTAAGGGATGTCCTCGAAGAGCAGCCGGTCGCTGATCCTGCCCTTCATGGCGAACCGGCCGGCGATGTGGCGCTGGCTCTCGGAGAGCACCGAGACACCCCACAGCGGCTGCTCGGCCAGCAGGTCGTCCATCCGGGAGCCCTCACGCAGGCTGACCAGCACGAGCGGCGGGTCGAGGGACACGGAAAGGAAAGCCGTCGCGGTCATGCCGACGTCCTCGCCGACCGGTGCCTGGGGGTCGTCCGCGTCCAGTGACGGCTCTCGGGCGGTCACCAGGACCACACCCGCGGCCAGCCGGGACATGGCGGCGCGGAACTCTTCGTTGCTCACCCCCACAGGATGCCCGTCGGCGGACGGGGCGCGGGGGGAGGGCGGGGCGGAGGGAGCGGCGGAAGCGCTCTCCAAAGATGTCTTCAGTACGGGAACCACGGGATCGACGCTAGCCCGGCCGCCCCTGCCGCCACATCGGGCGGTGGGCCGAGACCGGGCCTAGGACCGATGGCCGAGGCGCGCAGCCGAGGCGCCGGCAAGGCGTGAGGAACCGTGTATCGGGCAAGTGGACTGGACCAACGAAGGCTTCCCATCTGTGACTTGAGTCACAGGACCCATATTTTGTTGACCCTGTGTACCGAGTGAGCTGCTCGCTGTGATTCAGTGACGGTGGCAATCAGACACTGAGAGAACTCAGGTACTGAGGAAACACTAAGGGCGCTGCGAATCCTGGAGTTGCTGTCGAGGTCTCGGGGAGAGCGAGCAATGGAGACCGAGTCGGAGCCGTACGTCCGTCTTGCGACCCTGCGGCAGCTGCATCAGGTGGTGGCGGATCTCAACACGGCCCGGAGCCTGGCAGACACGCTGCAGACCGTCGCCGACGGCGTGGTCAACGGCCTTGGCTACGAACTGGCGTGCGTCAATCTCGTACGCCCTGACGGCGACCTCGTGGTCGCCGCCTTCGCGGGCAACACCGCCGCCGAGGCCCTCATCACCGGCCGCGTCGGCTCCCGCGAGGCCTGGGAGAAGCGGCTGGCCATGGGTGAGGCCTGGGGCGCCCTGAGGTTCATCTCGTACACCGAGGGCTGGGTCCTCGACGAGGACGACGTCCCGCAGTGGTACACCGACGGACCCGACCCCCGCTTCGAGGACGAGTGGCACCCGGCCGACCGCCTCTTCGCCCCGATGTACGCGACGGGCGCCGCCGGCGGCGAACTGCTCGGCGTGATCTCCGTGGACCGGCCCCGCAACGGCCGCAGGCCCGGCGCCTGGGGCCGCGAAGCTCTCCAGATGTACGCCTTCCAGGCCGCCATCGCGATCAGCAACGCCCGGCTTCGCGCCAACATGCAGCGCGCCCTGGTCCGCCTGGAGCGTGAGCAGCAGGCGCTGCGAGCCAGCGAGGAGTCCTTCCGCCAGGCCTTCGAGTACGCGCCGTCCGGCATGGCCATCGCCGAGATGGGCGGTGACCAGCACGGCCGCATCCTGCGCACGAACGACGCGCTGTGCCGCCTGCTCGGCCGCCCCGCCTCCGCGATGCGCCGCTACTCCTTCTCCGACCTGGTCCACCCCGAGGACATCGGCACGCTCCTGCGGACCTCCGCCGAGGGCGGCAGGGCCGAGCTGCGCCTGGCACGGCGCGACGGGACCTACGTGTGGGTCTCCCTGCGCAACTCCGTGGTCGCCGACGCCGCCGACGGGCCGCGCTTCCTGCTGACCCACGTCGAGGACATAGAGGAGCGCAAGCGCCGCGAGCTCCAGCTCGCGCACCGCGCGTCCCACGACTCCCTCACCGGCCTGCCCAACTCCGCCGAGCTGCGTTCCCGCCTCAGTGCCCGCCTCTGCCGACGCCCGCACGCGGGCCAGCCGAGCGCGGTGGACTCGCTGGACGCGGCGTACGACGGTGTGTACGACGCGGAAGGCCGGCACAGCTTCGACTACGGCTCGAACAACGCGCACGCCCTTCAGCAGAGCGGCGACGGCTTCGACCACCACGTGCACACCGTCGCGCCCCCCGAGGGGCACGGGGACACGGACGACGGCACCAAGGGCCTCGCCGTGCTCTTCTGCGACCTCGACGGCTTCAAGTCGATCAACGACCGCTTCGGGCACCACACGGGTGACGCGGTTCTCATCGAGGTGGCCAGGCGTTTGACCAGCGGCGTTCGCGACGGGGACACGGTCGCGCGGCTCGGGGGCGACGAATTCGTCGTCCTCGCCGACGGTCTTGGCCGCGCCGACGCGCAGGACCTCGCGGTGCGGCTGCGGAACGCGATCATCCCGCCGATCCGGGTGGACGGCCGGGCGGTGCGGGTCGGTGCCAGTTTCGGCATCGGGTGGGCGCACTGCGGTATGTCGGCAGACGAGGTGTTGCACTCCGCTGACCAGCGGATGTACGTGGAGAAACGGTCCCGTGCCAAGCAGCACAGGCGGGCCGGATGAGGTCTACGCCACCCCTTGGGACCACCGGGAGCGGGTAGGCTCCCCCGGTCAGCGATGTAAGGGAGTGACCTGGGAATGACGCCCGGCAATAACGGCGAGCACACGCCGAACGCGCCAGAGGGCGACGAGGATGTGTTCGGCTATCTGTACGAAGACGGACAGGCAGCCGGCGCCACCCCGCCCAGCGGAGGGGGCGGTTACGGATACCCGGGTACCCGGTCCTCGTACAACCAGGTGCGCGCGGTCGGCGACCGCCGACCCAATTCGTACGGCCCGCAGGCCGCGACCACGTACGGCCAGGTGCCGCAGCAGCAGGCCTACGGCCAGCCGAACACGCACTACGCCGCCCCGGAGACGCAGCCCGGCAAAGCCCCCACGACGCCGCAGTACACCCCGGCGTCCCGCGGCTCGGGCGGTCGCGGCAGCGGCCCCAACACCAAGGGCCTCCTGATCGCCGCGATCGCGGTCGTGGCGGTCGTCGCCATCGGGATCGCCGCCGCGATGACGTTCGGCGGTGGCGGCGACGGCGACGACGAGGGCGGCGAGAAAAAGGCGGGCGGCCAGGCGACGCAGGCCGAATCGGTCAAGCCCAGCGAGAAGCCGACGAAGGAGCCCGCGGACCCGGCGGAACTCCCGAAGACCGACGCGAAGGCGCTGAAGCTGGAGGGCGGCACGACCACGGCCTCCGACATCGAGGGCGCGGAGTCCGAGGGCGGTGTCTACGTAACCGGGTTCGACAAGGTCGGCGCCCAGGTGACGTGGACCGTCAACGGCATCCCCAAGGCCGGCTCGTACAGCCTGCGCGTGAACTACGGCGTCCCCGGCAAGGACTCCAACGCCACCATCCTCGTCAACGGCAAGAAGCAGACCCGTCCCCTGAACATGGGGAACTTCTCGAAAGCGGATGAAGGGGACTGGGAGAAGGGCTGGACCAACACCTGGGCGGTGGTCCAGCTCACCAAGGGCACCAACGCGGTCACGCTCTCCTGCGCCCAGAGCGACCTGTGCGGGACGACCGGGGCCAACATCGACCAGATGTGGCTCGTGGAGGGCGACAAGGGCTAGCCACCGCTCCTGCTCCTGGGGCTACTTCAGCAGCCCCAGGAACCCCGCCACCGTCCCGGCCATCGCCTCGCGAGCCGGGGCGAGGTATTTCCGGGGGTCGACGCCCTTTTCGTGGGCGCCGAGGTACGCGCGCACCTCACGTGTGAACGCCGTGTTGAGGGCCGTGCCGACATTGATCTTCACCATGCCGGATGCGATGGCCTGGCGAATCTCGTGGTCCGGTACGCCACTTGAGCCGTGCAGCACGAGAGGCACGGGCACGGCCGCCGCGAGGGAACCGATCAACTCGTGGTCCAGGGTCGCCGTGCGGGACGTCATCGCGTGGGAGGAGCCGACCGCCACCGCGAGGGCGTCCACCCCTGTGTCCGACACGTAGGACGCCGCCTCCGCGGGGTCGGTCCGTACCCCCGGCGCGTGCGCGTCCAGTGGGGCCTCGCCCTCCTTGCCGCCCACCTTTCCCAGCTCCGCCTCGATCCAGATGCCCCGCTCGTGGCCCCAGCGCACCGCCTCCGCCGTCGCCTTGACGTTCTCGCCGTACGGCATCTTCGACGCGTCGAACATCACCGAGCTGAAGCCCTCGGGGTGCGCGGCCCGCAGGAGCTCCGGGTCCGTGACGTGGTCCAGGTGCAAGGAGAGCGGGGCCGACGAGGTGCGGGCCACCGCCGCTGCCGCTGCCGCGATGGCGGACAGGCTGCCGCCGTGGAACTTCACGGCGTTCTCGGAGATCTGGAGGATCGCGGGGGTGCCCGCCTGCTCGGCGCCCGCGGCGATCGCCTCCGCGTGCTCCAGCGTGATCACGTTGAACGCGGCGACCCCGCGGCCCGCGGCACGCGCGTCGGAGACCAGGTCGCCGGTGGTTACGAGTGGCACGATGAATGTCCCCAATTCCTGGGCCGGCACGGCCCGTTGTGCGTCGCCCACGCGGTGACGCGTGTTCTCACGCCGCGGTGGCCTCCCCGGTCACCACGACCCGCGCGAGCAGGTCTTCGTACGTCGAGGGCACGAACTCGCCCGCCACGGGGGCCGCCACGGTCGCCGCCGACAGGGCCACGGCGCGCGCGAGGCGCTGGGGCCACGGCAGTTCCTCCACCAAGCCGGAGAGCAGACCCGCCACCGCCGAGTCACCGGCGCCGGTCGGGTTGCCGCGTACGCGGGTGGGTGGGGCGGCCTGCCAGGAGCCCTCGGGAGTGACGGCGCGCAGGCCCTCCGCGCCCAGGGACGCCACCACGGCGTGCGCGCCCCTGCGGCGGGCGTCACGGGTCGCCTGGGCGGGCTCGTGGGAGCCGGTCAGCTCGGCCAGTTCGTCGGCGTTCGGCTTGACGATGTCAGGGCGGGCGGCGACGCCACGGCGCAGCGCCTCCCCGCTGGTGTCGAGGAGAACGGGGATCTTCGCGGCGCGTGCGGCCCGTACGAGCGTCGCGTACGCGCCGACCGGGACCCCCGGTGGCAGGCTTCCGCAGAGCGCGACCGCCGCGACGCCCCGGCGCAGCAACTCCTCGTACGACTCCTGGAACGCGGTCCATTCGGCGGGCGACACCGCCGGGCCGGGTTCGTTCAGCTGCGTGGTGTCGCCGGTCGCGGTGTCGACGACGGCCAGCGTGCGGCGGGTGGCGCCGTCCAGCGGAACGAGGGCGTCCGTGATGCGGGGCTCGCGCGTGAGGCGCTCGTGCAGGACGCGGCCCGTGTCGCCGCCCGCGAAGCCGGTCACCGTCACGTCGTGGCCGAGGGCTCCGAGGACGCGGGCGACGTTCAGGCCCTTGCCGCCCGGTCGTTCGATGACCTCGGTGACGCGGTGCGAGGTGTGCGGGACGAGGGCGGGGACGCGGTAGGTGATGTCCAGGGCGGCGTTCAGCGTCACCGTGAGGATCACTTGTCACTCACCCCCGAGTTCGCTGGAGAACGCGCTTGCCGCCCGTCTCTTTCCGGGGCTGATCATGCCAAAGAGAAGGCGGTTGGCCCAGGGGTCAGGGCCAACCGCCTCCTCTTCGTTGTCTCTTCAACGTATGGCGAAATCACCCGAGTTGGGGCTGATTGGGCGCAACCACCCACTCGCCCTTGCGCATGACGCCCTTCAGGTCGAACCGCTCGTCCAGGACCACCAGGTCGGCGTCCTTGCCGGGCTCCAGCGAACCGATCTCGTCGTACATGCCGAGGAGCTTGGCCGGATTGGCGGAGATGGCGCGCACGACGTCCTCGACCGGCAGCCCGTCGACGGTCACCGAGCGCTTGAACGCCCGGTCCAGGGTGAGGGTCGAGCCCGCGATCGAACCGCCCTCGACGAGCCGCGCGACGCTGTCCTTCACCTCGACCTCCAGCGGGCCGAGCATGTACCGGCCGTCGCCGAAGCCCGCCGCGTCCATCGCGTCCGTGATGAGCGCGGTGCGGGCGGCGCCCGCGTGGTGGAAGGCCAGCTCGAACGCGGCGGGGTGCAGGTGCGTCCCGTCGTTGATCAGCTCGACCGTGATCCGCTCGTCCTCCAGGAGCGCGGCGATCGGGCCCGGCGCGCGGTGACCGATGCCCGGCATCGCGTTGTAGAGGTGCGTCGCGACGGTGGCACCCGCGTCGATGGCCCGCACCGTCTGCTCGTACGTCGCGTCCGTGTGCCCGATGGCCGCGATCACGCCGTGTTCGGCGAGGAGGCGTACGGAGTCGAGGCCGCCCGGCAGCTCGGTGGCCAGGGTCAGCATCTTCGCCCGGCCGCGTGCCGCGTCGATCAGCTTGCGGACCTCGGCCGGGTCCGGGTCACGCAGGAGCGCCTCACTGTGCGCGCCCTTGCGGCACGGCGAGATGAACGGCCCCTCGAAGTGGATGCCCGCGATGTCGCCCTGCTCGGCCAGCTCGCTGAGCAGGCCCGCCCGCTGGGCGAGGAAGTCCATCTCGCCGGTGACGGTGGAGGCGACGAGCGTGGTCGTGCCGTGCAGCCGGTGCGTGTGGACGCCCTTGAGTACGTCGTCGACCGTGCCGGAGGTGAAGGAGGCGCCGCCGCCGCCGTGGTTGTGGATGTCCACGAAGCCGGGGACCACCCAGTGGCCCGTGAGGTCGACCGTCTCGGCGCCCGTCTCGGCGCCCGCGGGAATGCTCCCCGCGATACGCGTGCCGTCGACGATCACACGGCCGTGGGGAACGGTCCCGGTGGGCAGGACCACCTGAGCACCGGCGAGGATTTTGCTAGTGGCCATCAGGCGGTTTCCTCCGTGGGATCGGGCGTGGGGTCGGGCCCGGGGTCGGGCTTCGGGCTGACGAGGTCCCATGCGAGCAGGCCCGCCCCCAGGCATCCGGCGGTGTCGCCGAGGGCCGCGGGGACGATGTCGGGCAGCGTCTGGAACTGGACGACGCGCGCCGCGACGGCCGCCCGCAGGGGTGTGAACAAGGTTTCCCCGGCCTCGGCCAGACCGCCACCGATGATCAGGGTGTGCGGGTCCAGGAGGGTGAGGGCCGTGATGAGGCCGTCGGCGAGCGCGTCGACGGCGTTCTGCCAGACGTCGAGCGCCCGCGGGTCGCCCGACTCCACGGCCTTCGCGCAGTCGGCGGCGTCCGCCTCCGGGTCGCCGCTCGCCGCCGCCCACGCCTCGCTGACCGCGGACGCGGAGGCGAGCCGCTCCAGACAGCCACGCTGGCCGCAGCCGCAGAGCGGGCCGCCGGGGCGCACGATGATGTGCCCTATCTCGCCCGCGGAGCCGTGGGCGCCGGGCTCGATGCCGCCGCCGATGCCGATGGCACCGGCGATGCCCGTGCCGAGCGGCACGAACAGGAACCGGTCGGCTCCCTTTCCGGCGCCGATCCGTCCCTCGGCGAGGCCGCCGGTGCGGACGTCGTGGCCGAGGGCCACGGGTACGCCTTCCAGCCTGCGGCTGAGCAGCTCCCGCATGGGTACGTCGCGCCAGCCGAGGTTCGAGGCGTAGACCGCGATGCCGCGCTCGGTGTCGACGATCCCGGGGATCGCGACGCCTGCCGCGGCGGCGGGCTCCCCGAACTCCTCGATCCCGTGGGCGCGCAGGTCGGCGGCGAAGTCGAGGATGGACTCGACGACGGCGTCGGGGCCGCGCTCGCGGCCGGTGGCCCGGCGCGCCTCGTGGAGCAGCGCGCCGTCCGCCCCGACCAGGGCGGCCTTCATTCCGGTGCCGCCCACATCGAGGGCGATGACATGTCTCACGGGGGACAGTCTCGCGCGTCGGCCGCGAGAGGTCTAGTCCACTTCGGGTGTTGCCCCCGGGTAAAGATCCCCTTACGCGGTGGGGTGTCCGTTGTGCCGCGCTGCCGCGGGGGGTGCGCCCTGACTCTCGGCTGTGCCTTACGCCCCCTTCGGGCGGGACGTCACAGGCCCACCGCTTCGCGGCGGATTCTCCCCTCCCGCCCACCCGTTACTCGGCGGACGATCGGGTGGGGGGGGGTGTCCTTTGTGCCGCGCTGCTGCCAGGGGTGCGGCCTCGCTCTTGGTTGTGTCTTGCGCTCGGGTGGAACGTCACAGGCCCGCCGCTTCGCGGCGGATCTTCCCCTCCCGCCCACCCGTTACCCGGCGGGCGATCGTGTGGGTGGGGGCGTCTGTTCGGGCGGGGGCCGCCGCGGGGCAATCGGCTGGGTTGGGCTGTCTGTTCGGAGGGGGCCGCCGCGGGGCAATCGGCTGGGTTGGGCTGTCTGTTCGGAGGGGTACGCCGCGGGGCAATCGGCTCGGTGGGGACGTCTGTTCGGTCCGGGGCCGCCGCGGGGTAATCGGGTGGGTGGGCGGGAGACATCCGCCGCGAAGCGGCGGTTCAGGACCAGCCCCCTCCCACCGGCACCGGCGGTAGAGCCACCGTCCCACCGGGCCCGGCGGTTCAGCACCAGCCCCCCACCGACCCCGGAGGTAGACCCAGCCCCCCACCGGCCCCGGCGGTTCAGGACCAGCCCCCCACCGGCCCGGCGGTAGACCCTCCCCACCGGCCACGGTGATCCAGAAGCTGCCCCGGCCGCCGGGGAAAGCGCCGGCCTAGCTCAAGATGACGCTTCGCGTCAGGTTGCGAGGGTGGTCCGGGTCGAAGCCTCGGGACTCCGCCAGGGCCACGGCGAGGCGCTGGGCCCGGATCAGGTCGGCCAAGGGGTCCGCCTCCTCCCGGGCCACCAACTCGCCGCCCACCCGGGCCACATCACCCGCGAGCCCCTCCGGCAGCACCCCGAACATCCACGCCACCCTGCCGGGCCCCGTGATGGAGATGGGCCCGTGGCGGTACTCCATCGCCGGGTACGACTCCGTCCACGCGCCCGCCGCCTCCCGCATCTTCAGCGCCGCCTCAAGAGCCAGGCCGTACGTCCAGCCCCGCCCGAGGAACGTCCACTGCTCAGCCGCCACAACCGCCGCAGGCAACGGCTCCGTCACCGCGAGCTCCGCGTCGACCGCCGCCTCGGCGACCGACTTCACGCCGGGGACGTCACCGAGCCCGGCCCGCAGGAAGGCGAGCGCGGTCGTGGCGAAGCGGGTCTGCACGACCGACTCCTCGTCCGCCCAGTCAAGGACCGCCACCGAGTCCGCCGCGTCCATCACCGGAGTCTTCGGGTCGGCGGTGAGCGCCGTGGTCGGGATCACGCCCTTCAGCTCGCCGAGGAGTTCGAGGACCTCCGTCGTCGTGCCCGACCGGGTGATCGCGACCACCCGGTCGTACGTCCGCCCGGCGGGGAACTCCGACGAAGCGAACGCGTCCGTCTCGCCCTGCCCGGCGGCCTCGCGCAGCGCCGCGTACGCGATGGCCATGAACCACGACGTCCCGCACCCGGTGACGGCCACCCGCTCGCCCGGCTTCGGCAGTCCGTCGAAGGTGAGGGCGGCCTCGGCCGCCCGGTGCCAGCAGGCGGGCTGAGTTGCGATCTCTGCTGCGGTACGCGACATGCGTCAAGGCTCCTTGCCGGTGGGACGTCATTGGTACGCCGTTGCACAAGCGATACTGAGGTGGTGTAGACCTCGTGTCCATACGCGAGGGAAAATCGCAGTTCACGTAGATCATCGAGGGTGGGAACAGCTGTGCAGCGGCGCGCGACAGGACTGACCGCGGCGATAGCCGTACTGGGCATGGCGGCGGTACTCGCCGGCTGCGGCGGTCCGGGCGACTCCGGCGACGTCACCCTCAAGCTGGTGGCCGCCGACTACGGCGACTCCAAGGACAACAGCTCCCAGAAGTACTGGGACAGGCTCGCCGAGAAGTTCGAGGCCCAGAACCCCGGCATCAAGGTCGACGTCAGCGTCTACTCCTGGACCGACGTGGACCGCAAGGTGAAGGAAATGGTCAAGGCGGGCGACGCCCCCGACATGGCCCAGATCGGCGCGTACGCCGACTACGCCGCGGCGGACAAGCTGTACCGCACGGAGGACCTGGTCTCCATCTCCACCCAGGCCGACTTCATGGCCCCCCTCTCCGAGGCGGGCGAGGTCAAGCGCGTCCAGTACGGCATGCCGTTCGCCTCCTCCACGCGCCTGCTCTTCTACAACGAGAAGATCTTCAAGGACGCCGGTCTCACCCCGCCGCAGAGCTGGACCGAGCTGGCCGCCGCCGCCAAGACGCTCAAGGCGCGCGGCGTGAAGATCCCCTACGCCCTGCCGCTGGGCAAGGAAGAGGCGCAGGCCGAGACGATGCAGTGGCTGCTCAGCGGTGGCGGCGGCTACACCGACAACGTCGGCACGTACGACATCGACTCCGCGCAGAACGTGAGGACCTTCACCTGGCTGAAGGACGAGCTCGTCGGCAAGGGCCTGACCGGCCCCACGCCGCCCGCCAAGCTCGACCGCGCCGAGGCCTTCGCCGCCTTCACGCGCGGCGACGTCGGCATGCTCAACGGCCACCCCACGCTGATGCAGATGGCCGCGAAGAAGGGCGTGAAGTACGGCATGGTGCCGATGCCCGGGGTCAACGGCCACACGCAGGCCACGATGGGCGTCGCCGACTGGATGATGGCCTTCAAGGAGCGCGGCAACCGCGAGGAGGTCGGCAAGTTCCTCGACTTCACCTACAGCACGAAGAACGTCCTGGACTTCTCGCGCGAGTACGACCTGCTGCCGGTCACCAACTCCGCCGCCGAGGAGATGACGGGCAACAAGAACGACAAGGCGCTCGCCGAGTTCCTCGACGAGCTGCCCACCTCGCAGCTGTACCCCGTGGGCAAGACGTCCTGGGCGCAGGTCTCCGTCCAGGTCAAGAAGTACATCGGCAAGACGGTCGACCCGAACGGCAATCCGGCGTCGATCCTCAGCCAGATCCAGTCCAAGGCGGCCACCGAGGAGAACTCGGAATAGCGTGACGGGCATGACCGATGCCACGGACGACGCCCCGGACGACGCCACGGACGACCCGTTCCCCGACACCGGCCTCTCCGAGCGCGACCGCGCGATCCTCGCCCTGGAGCGCCGCGACTGGGTGACCGGTCCCGGCGCCAAGGAGCGGGCCGTGCGCGAGCAGCTCGGCCTGGTGCCGGTCCGCTACTACCAGCTCCTGAACGCCCTGCTCGACGACCCCCGCGCCCTCGCGCACGATCCGGTCACCGTCAACCGGCTTCGGCGGGTCAGGGAGTCACGGCGCAAGGAGCGTTGAGCGTAGGGTCGGGTCCATGGGTGACCTTGAGTACTCTCCCGAGCTGCCCGAGCCCGTGACCCCCGCGGGGCGCGAGGGTCTCGCCGCGCTCCTCGCGCGCCCCGGGAAAGCAGTGATCGCGCTCGACTTCGACGGCACGCTCGCCCCGATCGTGCCCGACCCCGAGCAGGCCCGCGCCCACCCCGGCGCCGTCGCCGCGCTCGCCGCGCTCGCGCCGAAGGTGCGCTCCGTCGCGGTCGTGACCGGGCGCCCGGCGGGCGTGGCGGTGCGGTACGGCGGCCTCGCGGGCGTCCCCGGCCTTGAGCACCTGGTCGTGCTCGGGCATTACGGCGCCGAGCGCTGGGATGCCGTCTCCTCCACCGTGCACGCGGCCGAGCCGCACCCCGGTGTGGCGTCCGTGCGCGCCGAACTGCCCGGCTTCCTGGACACGATCGGGGCCTGGCGCGGCACGTGGATAGAGGAGAAAGGCCGCGCGGTCGCCGTCCACACCCGCCGCGCACGCGACCCGCAGGCCGCCTTCGAAGCTCTGCGCGAGCCGCTCGCCGAGCTGGCGTCCCGCCACGGCCTGATCGTCGAGCCGGGCCGCCTGGTCCTGGAGTTGCGGCCCCCGGGGATGGACAAGGGCGTGGCGCTCGCCGACTACGTACGCGAAGTGGGCGCCGAGACCGTTCTGTACGCCGGCGACGACTTGGGCGACCTGCCCGCGTTCGCGGCCGTGGAGAAGCTCCGCTCGGACCAGGTGCGCGGCCTGCTGGTGTGCAGCGGCAGCGCGGAGGTCGCGGACCTGGCCGAACGGGCCGATCTGGTGGTGGACGGGCCGGGGGGCGTGGTGGAGCTGCTCGGCGCGCTCGCCGCTCAGCTGGGGTGAGTCCGAGGGCGAGCGCGAGGTGAGGGTGAGGCGGACGGAGTTTCGGGTCTAGGCCCTCAGCGCCCGCAGCTGGTCCAGGAACCACTGGGACGGGGGGAGCGCCGTCGCAGCCGCGGCGAGGCGTTTCGTGCGCTCCGCCCGCTCCTCCTGCGGCATCGTCAGCGCCGTGTGCAAGGCGGTGGCTGTGCCCATCACGTCGTACGGGTTCACGACGACCGCGTCCTCGCCCAACTCCTCGTACGCCCCGGCCTCCCGCGACAGGACGAGAACGCACCCCTCGTCCGAGACGACCGGCACCTCCTTCGCGACGAGGTTCATGCCGTCCCGGATGGGGTTCACCAGAGCCACGTCCGCCAAGCGGTACGCCGCGAGCGACCGCGCGAAGTCGTCCTTCACGTGCAGCACGACCGGGGTCCACCCCTCCACGCCGTACGCGGAGTTGATCTCGTCGGCGAGACGCTGCACCTCGGCCGTGTAGTCGCGGTACACCGCCAGGTCCTGCCGTGAGGGGTACGCGAACGCGACATGCACGACCCGCTCCCGCCACTCGGGGTGGGACTCCAGCAGCTCCCGGTAAGCCAGCAGTCCCCGCACGATGTTCTTCGACAGCTCCGTCCGGTCCACCCGGACGATCACCTTCCGGTCGCCGGAGCCCCCGATCTGCTCCCGCAGCGCGACGAGCCGCTCCTCCACGTCCGCCCGCCGCGACCGCTCCCGCAGGAAATCGGCGTCCGCCCCGAGCCCGTGCACCCCGATCCGCGTACCGGACGTACCGCCGAGGACGCGGACGCAGCACTCCGTGAACGCGTCCGCCCAGCGGCCCGTCAGGAAGGCCGCCCGGTCGGCGCCCAGGATGCCGCGCAGCAACTGCTCCGCGACGTCGTCCGGCAGCATCCGGAAGTAGTCCACCGGCGCCCACGGCGTGTGCGAGAAGTGGCCGATGCGCAGGTCGGGGCGGAGCTCACGCAACATCCCCGGCACCAGCGCCAGGTGGTAGTCCTGGACGAGGACCGCGGCGTCCGCGCCCGCACTCTGCGCCAGCGCCTCGGCGAAGGCCCGGTTGTAGGCCTCGTACGACGCCCACTGCGCCCGGAACTCCGGGCCGAAGGCCGGTTCGAGCGGCGTCTGGTAGAGCATGTGGTGGACGAACCACAGCACCGAGTTCGCGATCCCGTTGTACGCGTCGGCGTGCACCCGCGGGTCGATGTCGAGCATCCGCACGCCCGGTTCGCCCACCCCGCGCCGCACGGCCTCCCGGTCGCCGTCGCCCAGCGCGGCGCAGACCCACAGGGCGGTGTCCCCGTCGGAGTCGCCGATCGCGCTGAGCCCGGAGACGAGACCGCCTCCGCCCCGCTTGGCCGACAGCTCCCCGTTCTCCTCCAGGGCGTATGTGACGGGGCCGCGGTTGGACGCGACGAGAATCTGGGCGGCGGCGTGCTCGGAGACCATGTGGCGAACCTAGCCCCTGGCGCGAGGACTCAAACGTACGGCCGGACTCCGGCGTGGCCGGCCGTACACATTCGGCGTCCGTTCAGCCTCGACGGCCAGGGCCCTGGTGACGGCCGGGGCCCTAGTCGCGCCTGCTCCTCACGGCCGCCACCGCCAGCGCGCCCAGTACGCACAGGGAGATCGCCAGGCCCGCGTACAGCATCGTGTCCGACTCGCTGCCCGCCTCGGCCAGTTCCCCCTCACTGCCCTGCCGGTCCACGGCTTCGCCCCGCTGTTGCCGCGGGGCGGGGCGTTCCTGCGCCCACTGGGCGGTGTCGCCGGTGTGGCTGATCCCCGGCCTGGTGTCGGCATTCGCGGCGGCGGGCGCCGCGGACGCACCGAGGGCTCCTGCCGCGAGGGCGGCCGTCACCATGGCCACGGCACCGACGCGTCGCGCGCTTCGCATTACCTCTCTGACCCACATAAGTGGGGAATGTAGACAAAATGCCCGGCTTGGGGCGGTTACGCCACGCGGCGGGCCGTGTACTCCGCGATGCCGCGCATCGGTGGGCGCTCCTCCGTGTCCACCGAATGGGTCCGCGGCTCGAACCCCTGCTCGCCCCGTTCGAACTGCGTGAGCTCGGGCCGTACGAGATGGCCGCGCGCGAGCCGCAACTGGGCCGTCCGGTAGATCGCCGCCGCCATCCGGCCGAGCGCCTGCCCGTCCTGGTGCCGGTGCTTGCGCACACCGACATCGACCTGCGCCAGCGCGTCGAGGCCCACGGTGTGCAGCGCGTCGACGAGCAGCCCCAGCTCCACCCCGTAGCCGACGGGGAACGGCAGCCGCTCCAGGAGGGACCTGCGCGCCGCGTACTCGCCGCCCAACGGCTGGACGAAGCCCGCCAGTTGGGGCCAGTGCATGTTGAGCAGCGGACGCGCCATCAACTCGGTGACCCGGCCGCCCTGCCCCGCGCTCTCTCCCAGGGGGCGGTCGTACATCGCCTTCACGAGGTCCACGTCGGGCTCGGTCAGCAGCGGGCCCACGATCCCGGTGACGAAGTCCGCCGAGAACTCCTTCAGGTCCGCGTCCACGAACGCGACGATGTCACCGCCGGTCACCAGGAGCGAGCGCCACATGACCTCGCCCTTGCCGGGCAGGGCCGGGATGCGCGGCAGGATCACGTCCCGGTGCACGACCCGCGCGCCCGCCTTCCGGGCGACCTCGGCCGTACGGTCGCGCGAACCGGAGTCGATCACCACGAGCTCGTCGACGAGCGAGGTCTTCTCCACCAGCTCGCGGCGTATCTCGGCGACGATCTCGCCGACCGTCCCCTCCTCGTCCAGCGCGGGCAGGACCACACTCACCGAGGCCCCCGACGCCCGCTTCGCGGCGACGAGTGCGCTGAGGGGACGGTCGGCAACGGACCAGGAACGCCTGGTCAGCCAGCGCTCGGCCTCTTCCAGCACGGGTGGCTCCTCCTGTGTGTGGCCTACATGTGATCCATCTCGCGGTTCGGACGACTATCTCAAGGGTCCAGGCCGTCGGTTACAGTCTTGAACAACGCCGATGACCATCGCATGCCGGGGTCGTCGCGCGACAAATGCCCCGGGCCCCTGAAGCCCGGGCGCCATACCGCTCATCCAGAGGGGCAGAGGGATACGGCCCGTTGAAGCCCCGGCAACCATCCCGCCGACCGCGCACGCGAGGTCTCGGTGGGGAAGGTGCCAATTCCGTCTCGCGGCGAGATGCGTCGCGGGGAAGATGAGGAGAAAGGGCCTCGCCTCCATGGCTGCGCAGACTGTCGAAACGATCGACACCACCCCCTCCACCTCGGCTGCTGACCGGGGATCCGTGGATCTCGGCCCCGCATCGGGCCTCTCCTGCCGCGAGTGCGGCGAGCTGTACGCCCTCGGCCCGATCTTCGCCTGCGAGGCCTGTTTCGGCCCGCTCGAAGTCGCGTACGACCTGCCGACCGGTGACCCCGAGGCGCTGAGGAAGCAGATCGAGTCCGGCCCCGACAACATCTGGCGCTACGCCCCGCTGCTGCCCGTCCCGGCGAACGTCGCAGAGAAGCCGAACATCAACCCCGGCTGGACCAAGCTCGTCAAGGCCGACAACCTCGCGCGTGAACTCGGCGTCGAGCAGGGCAAGCTGTTCGTCAAGGACGACTCCGGTAACCCGACGCACTCCTTCAAGGACCGCGTCGTCGCGCAGGCCATCGAGGCGGCGCGCGCGTTCGGCTTCACCACGCTCTCCTGCTCCTCCACCGGCAACCTCGCGGGCGCCGTCGGCGCCGCCGCGGCCCGCGCCGGCTTCCGCTCCTGCGTGTTCATCCCGCACGACCTGGAGCAGGGCAAGGTCGTCATGGCCGCGGTCTACGGCGGCGAACTCGTCGGCATCGAGGGCAACTACGACGACGTGAACCGCTTCTGCTCCGAGCTCATCGGTGACCCGCTGGGCGAGGGCTGGGGCTTCGTCAACGTGAACCTGCGGCCGTACTACGGCGAGGGCTCCAAGACCCTCGCGTACGAGATCTGCGAGCAGCTGGGGTGGGTCCTCCCCGACCAGCTGGTCATTCCGATCGCCTCGGGTTCGCAGCTCACGAAGATCGACAAGGGGCTGAAGGAGCTCATCGCGCTCGGCCTCGTGGAGGACAAGCCCTACAAGATCTTCGGCGCGCAGGCGGAAGGGTGCTCGCCGGTGTCCACCGCCTTCAAGGCCGGCCACGACGTCGTACGCCCCCAGAAGCCGAACACCATCGCCAAGTCGCTGGCCATCGGCAACCCCGCCGACGGGCCGTACGTCCTGGACATCGCGCGCCGCACGGGCGGCGCGGTGGAGGACGTGAACGACGAGCAGGTCGTGGACGCGATCAAGCTGCTCGCCCGGACCGAGGGGATCTTCGCGGAGACCGCCGGTGGTGTGACGGTGGGCGTCACGAAGAAGTTGCTTGAGGCGGGGCTCATCGACCCCGCCTTGACCACGGTGGTCCTGAACACGGGTGACGGTCTCAAGACGCTTGACGCTGTCGCTGAGACTTCGCAGGCCACCGCCACCATTCGCCCCAGCCTTGAGGCGTTCCGCGCCGCGGGGCTCGCCGGTTAACCGCCGTAGGGCCTGAGCCTTCTCTCCGCCTGCGGACCGTCGTGGCTGGTCGCGCAGTTCCCCGCGCCCCTGAAGGGGCCCCACGCACCCCGAGGTGAATCCATGAGCGTAAACGTCCGCATCCCCACCATTCTCCGCACCTACACCGGCGGTGAGTCCGAGGTCGCCGCCGAGGGGGCGACCCTCTCCGAGGTCATCGCCGACCTGGAGGCCAAGCACGCCGGTATCGCGGCGCGTGTCCTGGACGACCAGGGCAAGCTGCGGCGCTTCGTGAACGTCTACGTGAACGACGACGACGTCCGCTTCGAGCAGGGTCTTGAGACGGCCACGCCGGACGGTGCCGGGGTCTCGATCATCCCCGCCGTCGCGGGTGGCTGATCCTTTACAGAAACACCCTGCGTAATGGCGATTGCCCCCTCCGCGAGAGAAACGGAGGGGGCAATTCCATGTGGTTGAGCGCGGTACAGTTGGGAAGCGAGCTTCCCCGTTTGTGCCCAGCGCATATACGAAGTCGCCCTGAGGGCGACAAGAAGTAGCCAATGTGCACTGCCCATTTGCCCTTCCCGTGGCATTTGTCTGGCCCGACTTGCCCTGAACTCCGGCGAATTCTCCGCATATCACCGTTCAGGCGTGCCCAGAATTCTCGTCCGATTGACCTGTTGCAGAGGGCAGTTGGACAGATACATTCAGCCGCGGTCGACGCGTTCCGGCGCACGCCTCCACAACCCATTGGGGGGGTGAGGTCTGACCCGGGTCCGCGAAGTGCGGGTCCGTGCAAGGGCCAGTAATAGGGGAGTTAGGCATGGCTCAGGGCACCGTCAAGTGGTTCAACGCGGAGAAGGGGTACGGCTTCATCGCGGTCGACGGTGGTGCGGATGTTTTCGTCCACTACAGCGCGATTCAGATGGACGGCTACCGCACCCTTGAAGAAGGTCAGCGAGTGGAGTTCGAGATCTCGCAGGGCCAGAAGGGTCCGCAGGCGGACATGGTCAAGCTC
This sequence comes from Streptomyces sp. NPDC050147, assembly GCF_040660195.1. Taxonomy (NCBI): domain Bacteria; kingdom Bacillati; phylum Actinomycetota; class Actinomycetes; order Kitasatosporales; family Streptomycetaceae; genus Streptomyces; species Streptomyces sp. NPDC050147. The sequence goes on from NZ_JBFALJ010000023.1 coordinate 132,517, forward strand.
GCCGTCTGATCTCGGCGCGATCGGCCAGCGAACTTAGCGAGTGACGAGGGGCCCGCATCCCGACAGGGGTGCGGGTCCCTCGTGTGTCGCCGCACGTCCGCCGCACGTACCGCCCCACGTCCCGCCGTGCGCCCCCGCCGCACACCGCTGGCCGCGCGCCCCCTCGTACGTCGGGTATCCGTGAGAGGCGCTTGCACTCGCAGGGGTCGAGTGCTAATCATTGGGCTTAGCACTCTCCCAGTGAGAGTGACAGAACTTGGATCGGGTCGGTGAGGCCCGCAGGCCGGGTGGGGCAAGGAACCACAAGGTTTGCAGGCCGTCCGTCGCGGGCGCTGGCGCGATCCGGAAGCATGCCACCCCTGTCCGGGAGGACCACTTCACATGGCCAAGATCATCGCGTTCGACGAGGAGGCACGGCGCGGCCTCGAGCGCGGCATGAACCAGCTCGCCGACGCCGTCAAGGTGACCCTGGGCCCCAAGGGTCGCAACGTCGTCCTCGAGAAGAAGTGGGGCGCCCCCACGATCACCAACGATGGTGTTTCCATCGCCAAGGAGATCGAGCTCGAGGACCCGTACGAGAAGATCGGCGCCGAGCTGGTCAAGGAGGTCGCGAAGAAGACGGACGACGTCGCCGGTGACGGCACGACGACCGCGACCGTCCTGGCCCAGGCGCTGGTCCGCGAGGGCCTGCGTAACGTAGCCGCCGGCGCCAACCCGATGGCCCTCAAGCGTGGCATCGAGAAGGCCGTCGAGGCCGTCTCGGGCGCTCTGCTCGAGCAGGCCGTCGACGTGGAGACCAAGGAGCAGATCGCTTCCACGGCCTCCATCTCCGCCGCCGACACCCAGATCGGCGAGCTCATCGCCGAGGCGATGGACAAGGTCGGCAAGGAAGGCGTCATCACCGTCGAGGAGTCGCAGACCTTCGGGCTCGAGCTTGAGCTCACCGAGGGCATGCGCTTCGACAAGGGCTACATCTCGGCGTACTTCGCCACCGACATGGAGCGTATGGAGGCGTCGCTCGACGACCCGTACATCCTGATCGTCAACTCGAAGATCTCGAACGTGAAGGACCTCCTTCCGCTCCTCGAGAAGGTCATGCAGTCCGGCAAGCCGCTGCTGATCATCGCCGAGGACGTCGAGGGCGAGGCCCTGTCGACCCTGGTCGTCAACAAGATCCGTGGCACGTTCAAGTCCGTCGCCGTCAAGGCCCCGGGCTTCGGTGACCGCCGCAAGGCCATGCTCGGCGACATCGCCATCCTCACCGGTGGCACCGTCATCTCCGAGGAGGTCGGCCTCAAGCTGGAGAACGCCGGTCTCGACCTGCTCGGCCGTGCCCGCAAGGTCGTCATCACCAAGGACGAGACCACGATCGTCGACGGCTCCGGTGAGAGCGACCAGGTCCAGGGTCGCGTCAACCAGATCCGCGCCGAGATCGAGAACTCGGACAGCGACTACGACCGCGAGAAGCTGCAGGAGCGCCTGGCGAAGCTCGCCGGCGGTGTTGCGGTCATCAAGGCCGGTGCCGCGACCGAGGTCGAGCTCAAGGAGCGCAAGCACCGCATCGAGGACGCCGTTCGCAACGCGAAGGCGGCCGTCGAAGAGGGCATCGTCGCCGGTGGTGGCGTGGCCCTCATCCAGGCCGCCTCTGTCTTCGAGAAGCTTGAGCTCGAGGGCGACGAGGCCACCGGTGCCGCCGCTGTGAAGCTGGCCCTGGAGGCCCCGCTGAAGCAGATCGCGGTCAACGCCGGCCTCGAGGGTGGCGTCATCGTCGAGAAGGTGCGCAACCTGCCCATCGGCCACGGCCTGAACGCCGCGACCGGTGAGTACGTCGACATGATCGCCGAGGGCATCCTCGACCCGGCGAAGGTCACGCGCTCTGCCCTGCAGAACGCCGCGTCCATCGCCGCGCTGTTCCTCACCACCGAGGCCGTCATCGCCGACAAGCCGGAGAAGGCGGGCGCTGCCCCGGCCGGCGGCGGCATGCCGGGCGGTGACATGGACTTCTGATCGACCTCTGGTTGATCAGCAGTTCATCGCTAACGCGAACCGAGGGCGGCACTCCTTCTCACGAAGGGGTGCCGCCCTCGGGCGTTTTCGCGTCTGCGGGGCGGGCGTTACGGCAGCCGGTCCATGATCCAGACGCAGAGTTCCTCTGTGACCCGGGTGTGGCCCTCGTTGTGGGTGGCGCAGAGGTACTCGTCCAGTTCGCTGTCCTCGGAACTCTCCGGGAACGGGTCGCCCAGTTTCTCCTGGGTGTCGATGTCGCGCAGGGCGACCGCGCTGACGGCGGGTACGAAGCAGTGCTCGCGGATCTCGGCCTCGGAGCCGAGGCCGATGATGGCGGGGATCTTGTTGAGCTCGTCGGCGAGGATGCCGAAGCCCTCCAGGGTGCCGCCGGGCGCGCCGTCGATCTCGGGCATGCCCGAGGTGTGGATCTGCGGCTTGCGCAGGGTCACCACCCGTAGCTGCGCGACGAGCTTCTCCTCGCCCGCGGGCTGCGTGTAGAGGTGGGTGCCGGTGATGGCCAGGCCCTTGCCGCGGAACGCCTGCTCGCCGGGGGCGATGCCGTTGCGCACGCCTGTGCGTACACCGTTGGCGACGCCGATCTTCTTCGGGCGGTTCGGCCAGCCGCCGACCCGCTCAAGCTCGGCGAGGAACTCGATGCGCTCCTTGTCGGTCTCGGGGGTGTCGTCCCACTCGGAGATGTGCTGCCACAGGAGCTGGCGCGCGGCCGGGCTGTTCATCTGGTTCGAGAACGCCGCGTTGAGCCGCCGGATGTAGTGCGCGAACGACTGGAGCGCGATGGGGATCCAGGCGCCGCGGTGCGGGCTGTCGAAGGAGAAGTAGAGCGCGGTCTGGTGGTCGGTCTTCTCGTACTCCATCTTGGCCAGCGCGTACCGCGCGACCAGACCGCCCATGCTGAAGCCGCCGACGGTCAGCGGGTGGTCACCGAGGCGCCGCGCGATCGCTTCCAGGACGGCGGACCTGACGACCTTGGCGTTGTCCAGGATCGAGGCGCTGCGCTCGTCGAAGCCGAGCAGGATGACGTCGTATCCGCGCTGCCGCAGCTCGCTGATGAACGGGTACGGGCCCCGCTCCATGATCTCCCACGAGAAGTCGAGCTCGCTGGGCCCGGAGTTGAAGCCGTCGCCGATGATCACCGGCTTGGCGAGCCCGTGCTTGGAGTTGGCGAGGTACACCCAGGCCATGCCACCGGGCAGGGTCCACTCCTGGTCGGGCGTGGGCGCGGCTGCGGGGGCTTCCCTGGCTTCCCGGGGGCCGGGGGCCAGGGTGATGTGGGCGGCGGCGCCGAAGGCTTCGGCGATCTGCTGTTCGCTGGTCCCGCTGGTCCCGCCGGGCTCGTTGGGGTCGTTGGGCTTGGTCATGAAGGGTCCCCTCCGGTTGTGCGGCTTCGATGACGTACGCGTGGGTGCCGATGACGTTCAGTGTCATCTTCGATACGTCGGGTAGCCGCCGGTAGGGGATCGCGGCTTTCCGCAGGGGGAGCGGGGGCCTTTCGGACACGGGTGAGATGGCCGGTTTGTCCGGTGCTTAAAGGGCTGCGGGCTCTTGCCGGTTCGGGGGCCGGGGCCCCGACCGGGGGTGGCTCGTGCGGGTGCCGCCGGGGGGTCCTTGACCACCGGTGGCGTGTCGGCCATGTCGACGTGCGGCTCGGTCGGCATCGGGGGGCTGAGGCGGCGGAAGTATGTCGCGAAGAGGACCCGGGGGAGGAGGCCGGATCAGTCGGCGTAGTCCTTCAGCTTTTCGGTTTCGAGGGTGATGGCTACGGGGGCGGGGATCCGGATGGTGGAGCCGTAGTGGTAGCGGCGGCGGTTTTGGTAGACGCCGTTCTCGGGGGAGCTGTACACGACGATGGTGTCGTTGTCGCGGTCGATGAGCAGGTAGACGGGGATGCCGACGTACGCGTAGGCGCGGGGCTTCTCCTGGCGGTCTCGGCGGTCGGTGTCGCGGTCGTGGGATGTGACCTCGACGGTCATCAGGACACCGTCGGGAGACGCCCATTCGCCTTCCTGGCCGATGAAGTGGTCCACCGGTGCCAGAGCGCCATCTGCCTTGACCCGCCCCTGGCGGTAGGTCGGAACCCTGAGCCCCTGCTCCGGGTACAGGGCCAGCTCGGGCCGCTGCTGCATGCACTGCCGCAGCAGCCACATGACGATGGCCCCGTGGAGCTGGTCCGGCACGGGCTTGACCTCTAGCTTTCCGTTGATGAGTTCGAGCGTGACCGTCTCGGGGGCCATACGGGCGAGCTCCTCGAAATCCTCGACATCGATCGGGCCGTGCTTGACGGACACCCTGCCGTCGAGAAATTCGAGGGTCACGGTCTCCGGGGCCCGGCGGTCCAGCTCCTCGAATTCCTCGACGGACATCTGCGGGCGTTCATCAGTGCCAGGGGTCATGGTGGTGCCTCCTCCCCTCCATCGTGCCCCGGCTGTGTGTTGTCGGACCGTTGGAGCGCTCATGCGGTGTCCATTCGTGTGGGCCGGTGGCTGCGGCGCGTGCTGCCGCCGCGTGGGTGTGGACGGCTTCGGGTGGCAACGGGGCCGGGCGAGGCGCGGGACCGGATTCGCCCTGGCACGGGCCGCAGACGCCGCCGGGCAGGGCCTCGGGGCGGCCGGGGGTGCCGCATCTTCCACACTCCAGTACGCGGAGTACGGGGCGGGGCGCCGGCTCCGGGGGGAGCTTGGTGGTGAGGCGGCTGCGGACGAGGGCTGCCGGGCTGTGGACCGGGGTGGGGAGCCCTGCGGTCAGGGCGCGGAGGATGTCCGGCTCCGTGGCGCCTCGTGTGAACCACTCGGTGAGTTGGGGTTCGAGGGCGATGCAGTCGGTGTACGAGAGGGAGAGAGCGGGGGCCGTTCGGCCAAGGGCTGCGAGGAGGATGAACGCGCGGCTGCGGGTGGGGCGTCGCGGGCCGCTCGTGTGCGGTTCCGGTACGTCGCCGCGCGTGAAGGCCGCCCACCAGGTGTCGTCCCGCGCGGTGCGCGAAAACCACGTTCGAGTGACCCAGCGGGCGCTGCCGCTTCCGTGCGCGTGTTCCCTGCCGCGCCTCAAGTGGCCTGCCTCCTGGAGCCTGTTGAGGGCGGTGCGGAGGGCGCACTGGCCGTACGGGAGGTGCTTGGCCAGGGTCTTTACGGAGATGTCCGCGCCGTCGGGGAGGCGGTCGAGGCTGGCTGCGATGGCCCCTTCGCGGGGCGGGAGGTGGGTGAAGTCGTCGTTTGTGCGGGGGAGTTGTTCGGGCGCCGAACGTTTTCCGTAGCCCGGATTGGCCATGGGGTGCGGGTCTGCGTGCGCAGGGCGGAAGGCGCCACTAAGCTTGGCGTCAGCCATGGATCGAACTCTTCTCGATCGTGATGGTTAAACCCCCGCAGGTGTTCTCAGCACCGGGCGGGGGTTGTTCGTTATTCGGGCACGCTAGAGCGTCGTCACGTTGCGTGGCAAGTCGAAGCCCGAAAGTGATCGGCTGTGCCAACTCGCGGGGAGGGAGGGTGGGTTGAGGCCCACCCCCCGTTCCTCGGAAAGAGGGCTCGGCGCTTGTGGCTTGAGCCTCGGGGTCAGTTGTCCTTGAGGTTCGCGATGAACTCGGACCAGCTTTGGGCCCGGAACACGAGCTTCGGGCCGGTGGGGTTCTTGGAGTCGCGGACGGGGACGATGTGCGGGTGCCCGTCGGCTACTTCGAGGCAGTTCCCGCCCTCGCCGCCGCTGTACGTGGACTTGCGCCAGCGGGCCATCTCCAGGCAGTTGCCGCCGCTTGCGTCGCTATAACTGGACCTGTGCCACGAGGCGTCGCTCAGGTCGTACTCAGGGCCGTTGCTCTTCATGCGAGTAATCCTCTGCCACGGACTCAATCAGGGCCAGGGAATCTCGCGGTGAGAGGGCGCTGGCCGCGATTAGATCGTGAGCCAGTTCGTACTGGGCGACGGTGGCCGGGTCGTCCTCAAGCCGCCCTGTCCCGAAGCTTTCCAGGTAGGCGAGCGGGGGTGCGTTCTCGCAGCTCATCAGCTTGAGAGAGCCTCCCATTGCCATGTGCCCACCTGCCGCGAACGTCAGTACCTGCACGATGACCCGACGCTTGCGCCCCAGTCCCGCGACGCGGCGCAGGACTTCGGCCATCACGGCAGGTCCCCCCACCTCCCGGCGCAGCACAGCCTCGTCAAGGACAGTCCACAACAGGGGCGTTGTTGGATTGTCGAGCAGATGCGCCCGCTCCAGTCGAGCAGCCACCAACTCGTCGATCTCGGCATCCGTCGCGGTGGGGCGGCCGTCGCAGAACACGGCCCGCGCGTACGCCTCGGTCTGTAGTAGCCCCGGAATCAGCTGCGGCGCGTACTCCTTGATCGCCGTAGCAACCGCCTCCGCCTCAGCCGCCTCCGCGAAGTGATCCGGGTACTTCGACTTGGCCACGGCCTTGCAATTCCGGGCGAAGAAGCCCCCCGTATCCAGCACCTCGTCGAAGTGCGCCGCGTACTCCAGATGCATCCGCCGCGTACCCGCCTCCAGCTGCCCGATGAACGAACCGCTGACGAACAGCGGCGCGCCGAGGGCCTCCTGGCTGATCCCCTTCCGCTCCCGTGCGTGGCGGAGTTCGCAGCCGAGGAGGGCGCGGGGGTTCGATGAGGGGTCGAGGTCCTTGCGGCGGGTCATGGGCGACTCCTCATCCAACAGGCGGGTTTGTTGGGACGTGATTGCTTCTCAGGCTACGCAGCGGCGGACACGCTTAGTGAGGAAAAAGCAACACTCGGTGGCTGAGGCGGAGGTCATGGTGCTGACGGCGGAGGAACGGGTGCGGGCGGTGGAGGAGGCCGTACGGCAGTTGAGAGCCGGGCTCGAAGAAGTCGGCGTCACGCTGCCGTCCCTGCGGATGGACCCGTTGACGGCGGCGGCAGAAGGCGCGTTGCCGCTGGTGGAGTTGGGGCGCTGCAATCTCGACACGGCGTTGCGTCTTGCCGCCGTACTGGAGGGCGCGCGGTGAACGGCGACCCGACCGTCCCGGAGGCCGGGACGTACGCCGTCGACTTCAGGGACGGCAGCGTCGGGCAGGTCATGGGGTGCGAGGGCGGGCTCGTCCATCTCAGGCCGCTCGGCGGAGGACGGGAGTGGCACTGCCCGCCCGAGTCCCTCGGCGAGGCACCGCCGGGTGAGGTGCTGCGGGAGAGGGTGCGGCGGCTCAACCGGGAGAGGCGGTTGCCATGAGCGGATCGCGGAGGCAGGCGACGGCCATGATTTGTACACTCGAAGAGCCAGATTCGGGCCCTCCATGTACAGAACGGGTGATCGGGATGTCGCTGACACACATCGAGATCGACGACGAGGCAGTGGAGACGGCCAAGCGACTTGGCGGCCACAAGACGAAGACGGCTGCGGTGGCGCACGCGCTGGAGGAGTACAACAAGCGGCTGGAGCGGGCGGCGGCTCTGGACAAGTACTTCGAGCTCGCCCAGGACTGGGATCTTGAGGCTGCTGAGGCGGCGCATCGCGCTGAGAAGGAGGCATTCCGTAGGTGAACGGCTACCTCCTGGACTCTTCGGCACTGTGGCGACTGCTGCGCGACAAGGACCTTTACGCGGCGTGGCACCCGGCGCTCATGGATGGCCTGGTGCGTTCCTGCTATCCGCAACGTACGGAATTCAGGTGCTCGGCGCGGAACCTCAGGGAGTACGAGGAGTACAGCTCTATGTTCACGGACATCTACGAGGACGTGTCCGTGCCCAAGGGAGCAGCCCGACGGGTGGAGGGAGTGCAGCTACGCGCCGCTGAGAAGGGTGCGCACCACGCCCTTTCCGCTGTCGACCTGCAGATCTGCGCCACCGCCGCCCACCACGGCCTCATCCTCCTGCACGACGACAACGACTTCGTGACGGCTGAGCGGTTCGCCGTGGAGTTGCGTCAGCGCAATGTGCGAGAGGGCCCCCTGGGGGACCGGAGGGGTTAGCGCACCGGGAAGCCGAAGGTGTAACCCTGCTCCTTGAGTTGGGGGAGGAGCGTGCGCAGGGCTTCGACGGTCTGGGTGCGGTCGCCGCCGGCGTCGTGGAAGAGGAGTGTCGGCCCGTTGGGGAGCTCCCGCTCGACGGTGGCGACGATGGCGTCCGTGCCCGGGCGCTCGAAGTCCTTGGTGTCGACGTTCCAGCCGAGGGGGCGCATGCCCCGGTCGGCGGCGAGCTTGCGGCTGTAGGGGGTGAAGGCGCCGCCGGGGGCGCGGTAGTACATCGGCCGGACGCCGCCGGACGCCTTCGTGATCATGCGTTCGGCGTCGAGGATCTGCTGGGACTGGTAGGCCTGGGTGTCCTTGTCCATGGCGGTGTTGTGGGACACCGTGTGGTCACAGAGGCGGTGCCCGTCCGCGACGACCTTCTTCACGATGTCGGGGTGCGCCTGCGCCTGCGTACCGACCATGCAGAACGTGGCCTTCACGTCGTACTGCCGCAGCAGGTCGAGCATTTGAGGGGTCCACTTGGGGTCGGGGCCGTCGTCGATGGTGATGTTGACGCCGCGCTTCCCCTTCTCCGAGGCGTGCGCGATGGTCTTGGAGACCGGCTTGACGGCGCTGGGCTTCTTCGCTGCCGGTGAGGAGCCCTCCGAGGTACCGGCCTGGGCGCTCCACACCCCTGCGCCGGTGGCGAGCATCGTCACCCCGAGTGCGGCCCCGATCAACTTGCTGTACCAACCCCGCCCGCCGCTGTGCCGCGCCATGTCCGCCCCTTTGCCATCCGGTCCCTCGCCGCGCCCGGTGACTCGCGGCCACCTGGCAGGACGAGGTCCGGCGGCCGGAGGATGCACCGGGGGCGCGTCCGTTACCGATCAAGGACAATTCCGGGGGAGTCCGCGGACAACTCCTCCCGGGAAAGGGACGGCAGTGTCGGGCACGGGAGTTGTCAGTGGCAGGTGAGACCGTCGGGTCATGGCGCTATCGATCCGCTTCGCGCGAGATGCGAGTACGGGGCAGTGGACAGCTGTGGCGGACGACGGAGACAGGACCGTCACGGTGAGAGCGGAGACGTATGACGAGGCCGGTGCTCTCGCGCACGAGGCGTTCGGGCTGACCGCTTACCGGCCCCCTCCTCCATTGCCATCGGGGTGGCAGCGGTTCAAACTCATCCACTGTCCTGTGGGGCGGGGTGATTCCGACGATCCGCGCTATGCGGCAATCGCGGCCGACCCGCCCGAGGGGTGCACCGCCGAGCGCTTCGGCGGATACTTCGGGCTGCGTTGTGAGCGTCCGGGGGCGACCTTGCTGGACGCGGTGGGTGAGCTGTGTGCCGAGATCCGTGCCGAGCATGGGCTTCTCATGACGGACCTGGGCATCGAGAAGCTGTGGGAATGGTCTTCGGACGGTACGGACGGCTGGGGTGCGGAGATCGTGGGCCAGTTGCTCCTGATGGCCGCCGAGCGGGGTCCGGAGCTTGGGTACGACGTGGATGACCTGGTGCGGTTTCTGCGGAAGGCGGCCGGGGGAGCGGTGGACCCGGAAGGCTTGTGATCCGCTGGGGGTCAAGCCGCGGGGAGAGCAGTGAACCTGACCTCTTCGTGGTCGGCGTCCAGGGCGATGTTCAGCGAGGCGTTCATGGCGGTGGCCACGCGGCGCAGGAGGGGGAGGGTGGGAACCGCGTCCGCGCCTTCGATGCGGGAGATCTTGGCCTGGGTGAGGCCCGCGCGCTCGGCTAGCTGGGTCTGGGAGAGGCCCAGCTCCTTGCGGCGGTCGTACACGGCTTTCGCGAAGGCCATCGCGAGGCGGATCTCGGCGCGGTCGGCTTCGGCCTCGGGTGACTCGGCGTATCCCTCGCGGAACTTCCTCTCACGGGCCAGCTTCCAGCGTGTGTGGCTCATTTCGCGTCTCCGTCCTTGGCTCGGTCATACGTCACATGGGCCGGGCCGTGCTCGCTCTCGCACACCTTACGGATCCGTACTGCACGGTCGACCTGATCCTTCTCGTGTATCCGGGTCTTGTGGAAGACCGTGAGAAGCACGATGCGGCGGTCTGGAGCGAACCAGTAGGTGATGCGCGTGTCTTGTCCGTCCAGGGTTGGGCGGAGCTCGTACAGCCCGTCGCGCAGCGGGCGCGCGAACGGCATGGGTGTGGATGCGCCCATGTCGGCGAGCAACTCCGCGTACTCCTCGACCTTGCGGTGATGTCGATCCGTGAGGAGTTCGAGCCAGGCGCGGACGTCCGGCTCCATCTCGATCGTGTACAAGGCTGCCATGCGGGAACCGTATTATGTCGTGGACGACATACTAGCCGCTGTGGCTCAGCTTCGCCGGATCGAGTGACTGGGCCGTTGTCGAAGAGGCCGGCGAGGAGTTCGGCTGTGCTGATGGTGGGGTCGTGCCGGTGGCGCTCGGCCTTGAGCGCGGCGAGTTCGTCGGCCGCTGGACGGGTGGCGACTGAGGGGCGGCGCCTGTCGGGTGCCGCCCCTCACTCATCAACGTACGACCGAGAGCCCTAGACCCTCGCCGGTTCCGTCTCCGGAGCCGTCGGCTCGGCGGTCGTGGCGGAGGAGCCCGCGACGACCTGCTCCGGAGTCGTTGTGTCGACGTTCAGTTCCAGCAGCATCTGCCTGCTGAAGCCGAAGAAGTACGTCGCGAAGAAGCCCACCGCGTAGCCGACCAGGAGGCCGCCGCCGTAGATGGCGATGGTCAGGCCCAGGCCCTTGTTGCCGTCCAGGAGGGGGAACAGGGCCCAGCCCGAAGGGCCGATCGCCGTGGAGCCCACCTTTTCGCCGATCATCGAGAAGAAGCCGACGAACGCGCCGCCCGCCGCGCCGCCCACGCACGCGGTGATGAAGGGACGGCCCAGGGGGAGCGAGACGCCGTAGATGAGGGGTTCGCCGACTCCCAGGAAACCGGCCGGGAGCGCGGACTTGATCGTCGTACGGATCGACGTGTTGTGGCGCAGGCGCTTGTAGACGGCGATCGCGCAGCCGACCTGGCCCGCGCCCGCCATCGCCAGGATGGGGAGCAGGACCGTGAAGCCCTGCTGCTCGATGAGGGTGGTGTGGATGGGGATGAGGGCCTGGTGCAGGCCCAGCATGACGAGGGGGAGGAACAGGCCGCCCAGGACCAGGCCCGCGAACGCGCCCGTGTTGTCCAGGAGCCAGTTCGCCGCCGTGCCGATGCCCGTCGAGACCTCGCCCGCCAGGAACATCAGGCCGAAGATCGTGACCAGGCCGGAGAGCAGGACCGTGACGGTGGGAGTCACGAGGACGTCCAGGGCCTCCGGGACCCAGCGCCTGCACCACTTCTCGACGTAGGTGGCGAGGACGGCCGCGCCCAGGGCGCCGAGTACGCCGCCCTGACCCGGCGACAGCTTCTGGCCGAACGCCTCGATGTTCGCCACGCCCGCGTACACGATGATCGCCGCTACCGCGCCGCCCAGGATCGGCGTACCGCCGAACTCCTTCGCCGTGTTGAAGCCCACGAACACCGCGATCAGCGCCATGAAGCCGGAGGCGATGGCCGCGAGCGCGGGGGTGACGGCCGGCAGCCACTCCAGGTTGATCAGGAGGCCGTTGATGCCCGCGATGATGCCGCAGCCGATAAGAGCCGGGATCAGCGGCACGAAGATGTTCGCGATGCGGCGCAGGAAGAGCTTGAACGGGGTGGCGTTCTTCGCCTTCCTCGCTTCCTTGATCGCCGCTCCCTGCGTCGCCAACTCATCTGCTGTCAGGGTGGGTTCGCATGTGGATTCGGATTCGGATTCCGTCGTCGGGGCCGCGGACCCGGCCTCCGCCACCAAGGCCTCGAACTCCGGCGTGACGCGGGCGACCGTGCCCGGACCGAGCACGATCTGGTACGTGTCGTCCTCGACCACGCCCAGCACGGCGGGCAGCGCCTTCAGGGCCTCGTCGTCGACCAGCGAGCGGTCGGCGAGGCCCAGGCGCAGGCGCGTCATGCAGTGGGCGATGGACGTGACGTTCTGGGCGCCGCCGACGAGGGGGAGGATCGCGGCGGCTGTGGCGCGGTTCTTGTCAGTTGCCATGTGCGGGGTGCCTTGCTGTGCGTGCGGGTGGCGCTGTTCTTCCAGCGGCTGGGGGCGGTCAGGCGGTGCTCAGGGCTCAGGGCTCAGGGCTCAGGTGGTTCTCAGGTGGTGCGGGAGGTCGTACGCGAAGTCGCACGCGAGGTGTCCAGTGCGGCCCTGAGGTGGCCGCCCGATGTCGTGAGCAGGTCGGCGGCCGTGGGGCCGTCCACCCCGCCGAGGATGGTGAGGATGGCGTTCTTCACCTCCCCGTCGGTGGCGGCGAGCGCGGCCTCGATCTCCTCGTCGGAGGCGCCGGTGGCGAGGGAGACGATCCGGCGCGAGCGGGCGCGCAGCTTCTCGTTCGAGGCGCGTACGTCCACCATCAGGTTTCCGTAGGTCTTGCCGAGGCGGATCATCGTGATCGTCGACAGCATGTTGAGGACGAGCTTCTGGGCCGTGCCCGCCTTCAGGCGCGTCGAGCCGGTGAGAAGTTCGGGGCCGACGACGACCTCGATGCCGTGGTCGGCGGCTGCGGCGAGACCGCTGTCCGCGTTGCAGGAGAGCCCGATGGTGAGGGCGCCCTTTCGCTTGGCGTGCTCGACCGCGCCGATCGCGTACGGGGTGCGGCCTGACGCCGAGACGCCGACCACCACGTCGTCCGCGGTGAGCCCGAGCCCGTCCAGGTCCTCGGCCGCGAGTTCCTTGCTGTCCTCCGCGCCCTCGACCGCCGTGACCATGGCGCTCGGGCCGCCCGCGATGAGGCCGACGACCTCGGCCGGGTCGGTGTTGAAGGTGGGCGGGCACTCGGAGGCGTCGAGCACCCCGAGGCGCCCCGCCGTCCCCGCCCCCGCGTAGACGAGCCGCCCGCCGCGGGCCATGCGCTCGGCGGTGCCGTCGATGGCGGCGGCGATCGCCGGGAGCTGCTCGGCGACGGCCGCGGGGACGGTGGCGTCCTCGGCGTTCATGATCTTCGCGATCTCCGAGGTGGGCAGCCGGTCGATCTCGGAGAGCTCGGGCCGGAACGCCTCGGTGGTGAGCGTGTCCAGCTGGGCGCGGAGTTCGCCGTACGTGTCCCCGTCGCCGGAGGAGGGGGACGGAGAGGGGGAGGGGGTGGCGTCGGCCGTGGAGGAGGAGGTCATGGGGTGCGGCTCTTTCATGTGCGGCGGGGGGTGGCGGGTGGTCGCCGGGTGCCTCGGGGGGCGGGGCGGTCTCGGCGGTTGGTCGGTCGGAAGGTCGGCGGTGGGTGTTTCGTGCGGGGTGGGGGATACGGGCCCGCGGTCCTGTACTGGCCGTCGGGCTGTCGGCGGTGGGTGTTTCGTGCGGGGTGGGGGATGTATGCGGGACCGGTCCTGTACTGGCCGGGCGGAAGGTCGGCGGTGGGTGTTTCGTGCGGGGCGGGGGGATACGGGCCCGCGGTCCTGTACTGGCCGGGCGGAAGGTCGGCGGTGGGCGTTTCGTGCGGGGTGGGGGATACGGACCCGCGGTCCTGTACTGGCCGTGCGGGCTGCGGGCTGCGGGCTGCGGGACGCGGGCTGGGGCTGCTGGCCCCTACGTTCGGGTGGGCAGGCGGTGGGGTCAGCGGTTGCTGCCGCGCGGGCTGTGCCGGTGCGCGAGCGCTTCGTACGAGGCGGCGAGTGCGGGGGCGGCCGTCTCGTACGTCCGCTGGGCGACGCCCACGAACAGGCAGTCCACGACGAGCAACTGGCTCGTGCGGGACGACATCGCGGCGGGCCTGAGCTCGCTCTCGCGGGCGGTGGAGGTGGTCAGTATGTGATCCGCGTACTGCGACACCGGGCTGCCGGGCCGCCCGGTGATCGCGATGGTCGTCGCCCCGCGTTCGAAGGCGACCCGCAGCGGCTCGATGACGTCACCGGTCGATCCGGAGTGCGTGATCGCGATCGCCACGTCCTTGGACTTGAGCGTCACGGCGTTCGTGACCGCCAGGTGCGGGTCGGAGTGCGCGAAGGCGATGTGGCCGATGCGCAGCAGCTTCTGGGCCAGGTCCTGGGCGACCAGACCTGAGGCGGCGACGCCGTAGATCTCCGTGCGTGGGGCGACGGCGAGCGCGGCGACCGCGGCGCCGAGCTGGACGGTGTCGAGGCCGCCCGCGGTGTCGGCGAGGGTCTGCTGCTCGTCGTACGCCAGCTTCGCCACGACGTCCGCGATCGGGTCGTCGACGGCGATGTCGGCGGTGACGGCGGGCGCGCGGCCGGACTGTTGCTGGGCGGCGAGTCCGGCGAGAGCGAGCCGCAGGTCGCGGTAGCCGGGGTAGCCGAGGAGGCGGGCGGTGCGGACCACCGTGGCCTCGCTGGTGCCGGTGAGCTCGGCGAGGCCGGTGACCGTGAGGGCCGCGCAGCCCGCGGGGTCGCCGGCGACGGCTTCGGCGACCAGTTGCATGGAGCGGGTCATGGACGGCGCGAGGGTCCGCACCTTGGCCGCGAGGGCCGCCGGGGCGGGGGGCGCAGCGCCCGCGAAAATTTCCTTCACGTCATTGGTCACGCTTGAAAGATATTTTCGGACCCCGGATGGGTCAAGACCCCTTTGGCCCCGGTCCCGGACGGATCTTGGGGCCCTGGCGGTCCTGATTCCGGGGAGAACTTCGGCCGGCCGAGTGTGGGGTGGACAATGGCTGCATGGACACGATCGACCCCTTGGAGCAGGCGCTGCACGCCGCTCGTGCACTCGTCCTCGCCGACCTCGTGGCCCGCGAGGTCGCCCAGGCCGAGGTCGTCTCGCTGGTCGAGGAGTCGGTGGCGCACCGCCGCTGGTGGGTCGAGCAGTGGCCCGAGGGCGTCGAGTACGTCGCGGGGCTCGTGGCCCAGGACGTTCAGGACGCGCTCCTGGAGCGCTACGGCCGCTGGCCGCTGTGTTCCGTCTGCGGCACGGGCGATCCGCACGCCCTGGAAGTGGAGCCCGAGTTGGGCCCCGACCCGCACTGGGTGTGCGGCAAGGCGGGCGTCGTCGTGGCACCGGTGGGCAGGCTGACGTGACGGTCTACATAGACCCGCCGACCTGGCCCGGCCACGGCCGCATGTGGTCGCACCTGGTCAGCGACGTCTCGTACGAGGAACTGCACGCGTTCGCGGCAGGCCTCGGCGCCCCCGCCCGCGCCTTCGAGCGTGACCACTACGACCTGCCCTCGCACCGCTACGAGGACGCGGTGCGCGCGGGCGCGGTCGAGATCGGCTCCAAGGAGCTGGTGCGCAGGCTCACGAAGGCGGGGCTGCGTCGGCCCAAGGGCAGGCCCGCGTAAGCGATCAGGTCGGCTCGGTCGGCTCGGTCGGTTCGGTTGATCCGGTCGATCCGAGCGGGGCGAGCCGCCTCTAGCGGGCCGCGTCGATGGTGACGTCCGCCAGTGTGGTGTCGCCCGCCGAGGCCGAGACCACGCGGCTCGGTGTCCTGCGGTGCAGCCGCAGCGACATCGTCACCGCGCCGATCGCCACCGCCGTCATCGCCGCGCCCGCCCACGCCGTAGAGGCATAGCCCAGGTCCAGGTCGATCACCGTGCCGCCGAGCCAGGGGCCGCCCGTGTTGCCGAGGTTGAACGCCGCCGTCGTGGTCGCGCCTGCGAGGGTGGGGGCGGCGCCCGCGACGTTGAACATGCGGGCGTTGAGGGCCGGGGCGGTGTAGAAGGCGGAGACGCCGAGGAGGAAGGAGAGGGCGATCGCCACGGCCGCCGTGCCGGAGAAGAGCGCGAGGGCGACGAGGAAGACCGTCGAGGCGGTGATGCCGCTGAGCAGGACGCCGAAGAGGTGCGCGTCGGCGACGCGGCCACCGATCGCCGTACCGATGAGGGCGCCGAGCCCGAAGAGGCCGAGGACCGTCGGCACCCACCCCTCGTCGAGCCCCGCGACGTCCGTCAGGAGCGGCGAGAGGTACGAGAACGCGCAGAAGACGCCGCCGGCTGCGAGCGCGGTGATCGTGATGGCGAGCCAGACCTGCCGGTCGCGGTAGATGGTCAACTCCCGCTTCAGGCGCGGCTTCTCGGCCGGGAGCGGGATGCGCGGGATGAGGGTCAGTACGCCGACCAGGGCGACCGCGGAGGCGGCGCCCACGGCCCAGAAGGCCGAACGCCAGCCGAAGTTGTCGCCGAGGAACGCGCCCGCGGGGACGCCCAGCACGTTCGCGATGGAGAGACCGCCGATCATCACGGCCATGGCACGGGCCCGCTGGTTGACCGGCACCATCGCGATGGCGACGGCCGCGCCGACCGCCCAGAACCCGGCGCAGGCGAACGCGCTGACGACGCGGGACGCGAAGAGGATCTCGTACGTGGGCGCGAGGGCCCCGGCGACCTGGCCGAGCCCGAAGACGGTGATGAGGCTGATGAGCGTCGTGCGCCGCGGCAGCCGCAGGGTCGCCACGGCGAGCAGCGGGGCGCCGACGACCATGCCGATGGCGAAGGCGGAGATGAGGAGGCCCGCGCGCGGAATGGAGACGTCCATGTCGTCCGCGATGGGGGGCAGGAGCCCCGAGAGCATGAACTCGCTCGTGCCGAGCGCGAAGACGGCGAGGCCGAGGATGTAGACGGCCAGGGGCATGCTTTTTCCTGGCCTGGGGGCCTTTGGATCAGGGGTCGGCATAACAGTCGCCAACGCTGGGGCGGCTGCTGGCATTCCCTGCGGGGGGCTAAGGGGCTAAGGGGCTATGGGGCTAAGGGGGCTAACGGTGCGGGGGTCCTCGTGATTTCCGCGCTGCCGGGGGGCGAGAGCGGTTACGGGCGGCGCAGGTAGGACCGGGTGTTTTCGCGGTCCGAGGCGCGGATGTAGCCCGCCCTGGTGACCACCGCCTGGGAGGGCGCGTTGTCGTGGTCGATCACGGCGAGGAGGGCCGCGACGCCGGGGCGGGCCAGGGCCCAGGCGGAGAGTGCTCGCAACGCCTCCGTGGCGTAACCCCGGCCTCGCGCGCCGACCGCCAGGTCGTAGCCGACCTCCGCCACGCCTTCCTCGTCCGGCGGGCCGTGGAAGCCCATGCCGCCGACAGCCACCTCGTCCTCCACCCGCACCAGCGCGAACATGCCCCACTCGGGCCGGTGGACCCCGGAGGCGTACGCCTTCGTGACGCCCTCCGCGGCCCTGCGCGTCCCGTCGAAGGGCCCGCCCTCGATCCACGTGAGACCCCCCGTGCCGCCCGCGGCGAGATCCGCCGCAGCCGCGGGCGAGACCTCCCGCAACGTGACCGGGCCGGCCGGGATCGACAGGGCGTTGTGCCAGCGCCACGCGGAGCGGCGCGGGCGCCCCGCCAGGGAACCGCGGCCCGTGGCCCAGAGCAGCGTCGCCCAGTGCTCGTCGGACGTGCGCGCGGGCATGACCTGCGGGAAGAGCCACGCGAGCACCGCCTCGCAGAGCGCGGCAGGCGGCTCCGTGTCCACGCCGAGCGCCTGCCCGATGTCGTGCGTGTGCAGGAGCAGCTCCGCCGTGCCCATCGCCGCGAAGCCTGTCGCGTCCGCGCTCCCGTACGGATACGGGTGGTAGGCCCGCACCCCTGGGGACGTGGTGCGCACCACCGCCGAGAGCAGACCGCTGGTCGACTCGATGACGCTGATCGCGTCCGCGGGGCCCGAACCCTCGTCGAAGGCCACCTCGAAGGGGACCCACGTGTCGGTCGCCCGGCCCGTCAGCTGCCCCGCGTACGCGACGAGAACGCCCGCGATGTGCTCGGCCGTCTCCAGGCAGCTCCAGTCGAGACCCCCCGCCCGCGCGCTCCAGTCGAGCCCCGCCCCCGCGCGCAGCACCTTCGCCGCGTGCGCCGCGGCTTCCTCGACCTGGTCCCCGCCCATGGAAAGCATGCGCCGAGCGTACGGGAGCCTCAGGAGTCGAGCAGCTCCATTTCCGTCGCCAGGTTCGCGCGCGCCGGGCCCTCCCACTCGGCCGCTCCGTACGGCGTGCGGAACAGCCGCGGCAGCGCGAGGAGCTGCCGCAGAACGGCGGCCCGGCCCGCGCGGAAGTCCTCGTCCGGCACGAAGGCGTACTCCTCGCGGACGGCGGCGGCGTACGCGGCGTAGGCGTCGGGGGCGGCGGCCAGGATCGCCAGGTCGGCGTCGCACAGCGTCTCGCCGTTGTGGTCGCCGTCGGCGGGATCGTGGGTGACGGTGAGCCGGACGAGGCGGGCCACCTCGGCGGTCTGCGCCTCGGTCAACCCCGCCTCGGGCAGGGCGCGTTCGGCGAGGCGGGCGCTGCGCTCCTCGTTCTCCGAGCGGTCCGGCGCGTACACCGCGTCGTGGAACCACGCCGCGAGCCGTACGAGGTCGGGCTCCTCGGCGTGCTCTTCCAGTACGTCGATGTGGTCCAGGACCGCCGTGAGGTGGGCGGTGGTGTGATAGCGCCGCTGCGGCTCGTCCCAGCGCGTGAGCAGGTTGTCCGCGTAGGGGGCGGGGTCCGGGGTCTTCCCGCTCGCGCGGAGCAGGGTCGCGTGCCAGCGGGCGCGGAGTTCCTTGTGGTCGTGTTCCTTGTGGTCGTCGGGCATGGGGCGACCCTAAACGCACACGTACCCCCCGGTGGTACAGGAGTCGGGCCGACCCGTTGCCATGTCCGGCAGGGAAGCGGTTGGCTGCCGTCATGACGACGACGAGGACTGACGAGACGTACGACGCCGAGCGCCCCGGGCGCCTCCTGCTCACCGAACGCGATGCCTTGATACCGCTGTTGAGGGACGCCGACGACGCCGCGTACTCCATCCGGACCTGCTGTCCGGGCTGGACGGTGCGCCATGTGCTCGCGCATTGCGGCTCCGCGCTGATGCGGGTGGTCGAGAGCCGCTTCGAGAAGGGCGTGTACTCGCCGGAGAGCAATGACCGTGACATCGCCGAGCGTGCCGACTGGTCCAACTCCCGTGTGGTGGACGAGCTTGAGCGCGGGATGACGGAGGCGGGCCCGTTCATCGCGAAGGCCAAGGGCCTCCTCGACGGGGTCGCGCTCGGCGAGTGGGTCCACGCGGGCGATGTCCGCGAGGCGTGGGGTCTGCCGGGTGCGTACGGCGGCGCGGGGCTACCGGACGCGCTGCTGCTGCTGGCGGAGCGCAGCAGGGTGGTCGAAGCGGTGCCGCTGCACGCGGACATCGACGGCCGGGACGAACCCCTGCTCCTGGGCACGCCCGACGGCACCAACCCCCCGGCCCGCTACATCGGCGACGCCCCCACCCTGATCCGCCTCTACACGGGCCGCCCGCTGACGGGGACGAGATACGAACTGGCGGGAGCCAAGGAACACGAACTCGCCACGATCTTCTCCTGACCAGCAGGGACCGCCCTGAAGGGGCGGGGTTGGGTTTTAGGGGCGCGGGGAACGGCGCGATCAGCCACGACGCACCCGCAGGTGGCGTGCGCCTGCTGTACCTGCGGGTGCGTGGTGTGGAGGTGGCGGAGGCGCGGGGCGGTTTTCAGGGGCGCGGGGAACTGCGCGAGCAACCGCCACGCACCCGCAGTCGACAAACCGCCGCGGCCCGCAGGGCTCAGTGCCCGTGCCCCGAGCCGGCCGGCTCGGGAGCCTCCCCGCCCCCGCCGCCAGCGCTGGCACCGGCGTGGACGGTGAACGCCGCCGTCCGCACCTTCCCCTCGTGCTTGAAGTCGAGGAACAGCCGGTAAGCGCCCCCGCTCGGAGCGGTCGCGGCGAAGGAGACGCCGGGGCCCGGCTTCGTCCTGCCGTCGCCGGGCTCGCCGGTGGGGTGCACGTGGAGGTAGGCGAGGTCCCCCGAGCGCAGGGCGACCAGGTGTCCGTACGAGCCGAGGTAGGGCTGGAGGTCGGTCACGGGCTTGCCGTTCTTCTCCACGTCCAGGGTCACGTCCGCCGCCTTCCCGGGCTTCAACTCGCCCTTGAGGCTGACCTCGTAGCCGTCGACGGTCCCCTTCCTGTTGGGCTCGGGCAGCGCCTTCGGCTCGTGCGCCCCCGCCACCGCGAGGTCCGCGCCCAGCGTCAGGCCCTCCTTCGCGCCCGCGGGCTTGAAGTCGGCGAAGACGCGGTAGCCGCCCGCCTCCGGAAGCTCGACCGGCGTCGACCAGGTGCCGTCCGCCGCTCGGTCCGGGTGCAGGTGGCGGTAGGTCGTCAGGTCACGTGAGGCGACGATGAGGTGCAGCTCCTTGCCGTGCTCCTCCTCGTACGCCGTGACGTTCTCGCCCCGGCCGTCCTTCCCTGCGCCGTCCTTGCCGTGGCCGTCCTTGCCTGCGCCGTCCTTGACGACCGAGAACCGCAGCTCCTCGCGCTTCCCGGCGTCGATGCGGGAGGTCTCCAGGTCCAGGGTGTAGCCGCGCTCGGAGATCTGCAGGCCGCCCGGCACGGTCTCCGCGGCGCCCGCGGCGGCGGAGTCGGAACCCCCCGGCTTTTCCTTCCCGGGTTCGCCCGTGTGCCCGCCGTGCTCGCTCGCGGGCTTCTTCTCCGCGGTCACGGGGTCGACGCCCTGGCCCACTCCGTACGCGGTGCCGAAGGTCGCGGCAACGGCCGCGGCGAAAGCGGTGATCTTCATTCCGGTGTTCATGACGGCTCCAAGAGAAGGGTGGAGTGAGGGCGCGGACCGGGTGGCGACCGCCCTTCATGTCCCGACGGTACCCCCCAGGGGTATAAAGTCAACCCAGGGTCGGCTCTTGCGTTCGATACCCCCCAGGGGTATAAAGGTAGTCGAGTCGAGGGTACCCGCCCCGGGTACCCAGGCCGCAAGGCGCAGGAGGCGCTCATGTCCGCGTACACCACCACCTACAAGGTCGACGGCGTGCACAGCGCGCACTGCAGGGGAGTCGTCAGCGACGTACTCGGCGCACTCGGCGGCGTCACCGCCGTGCACGTCCCCGCCGACGGCACCGGCCACGTCACCGTCACCACCGAGGCCGAGCCCGACGACGCGCGGATCGCGGAGACCGTCGAGGACGCCGGATACGACTACGTCGGCCGCGTCTGACCCGCCCGCACCCTCCCCGCGTAACCCCGCCCCCTCCGTAAGTCCGCCCCCGTCACGAGGAGCCCGCAGACATGTCCACCACACCCGGCACCACCGAGGTGGCAGAAGTAGAACTCGCCATCGGTGGCATGACCTGCGCCTCGTGCGCCGCCCGGATCGAGAAGAAGCTCAACCGCATGGACGGCGTGGAGGCGACCGTCAACTACTCCACCGAGAAGGCCAAGGTCAGCTACCGCGGCGAGTCCATCGCCGTACAAGACCTGATTGCCACCGTCGAAGCCACCGGCTACACCGCGCAGGAGCCCGCCCCGGCCCGTACGGAACCCGACGCGGACGACGATCAGCGGCGGGCGGACGACGAACTGCGGCCGCTGCGCGAGCGGTTGGTCACGGCCGTCCTGCTCTCCCTGCCCGTCGTCGCGATGGCGATGATCCCGGCGCTGCAGTTCGAGTACTGGCAGTGGCTCTCCCTGACGCTGGCGGCGCCGGTCGTGACGTACGCGGCCTGGCCCTTCCACAAGGCCGCGTACACGAACGCGCGGCACGGCGCGGCGACGATGGACACGCTGATCTCGGTCGGCACGTCGGCCGCGTTCCTCTGGTCGCTGTGGGCGCTCTTCTTCGGGACGGCCGGTACGCCCGGCATGACGCACCCCTTCGAGCTGACCATCTCCCGCACGGACGGTGCCGGGAACATCTACCTGGAGGCCGCGGCGGGCGTCACCGCCTTCATCCTGGCCGGGCGGTACTTCGAGGCCCGCTCCAAGCGCAAGGCGGGCGCCGCCCTGAAGGCGCTGCTCCAGCTCGGCGCCAAGGACGTCACCGTCATCCGTGCCGGCGGGCGCGAAGAGACCATCCCCGTGAGGGACCTGGCGGTCGGCGACCGTTTCCTCGTCCGGCCCGGCGAGAAGATCGCCACCGACGGCAAGGTCGTCGAGGGCGCGTCCGCCGTCGACGCCTCCATGCTCACCGGCGAGTCCGTGCCGGTCGAGGTCGCCAAGGGCGACTCCGTCACCGGCGCCACCCTCAACGTCGGCGGACGCCTGGTCGTCGAGGCCACCCGCGTCGGCGGGGACACCCAACTCGCCCGCATGGCCAAGCTGGTGGAGGACGCGCAGAACGGAAAGGCGGCGGCCCAGCGCCTCGCCGACAAGATCTCGGCGGTCTTCGTGCCGGTCGTCATCGCCCTGGCCGTCGCCACCCTCGGCTTCTGGCTCGGCAACGGCTCCGGTCTGACGGCGGCCTTCACCGCCGCGGTCGCCGTGCTGATCATCGCCTGCCCCTGCGCCCTGGGGCTCGCGACGCCGACCGCCCTCATGGTCGGCACCGGACGCGGCGCCCAGCTCGGCATCCTGATCAAGGGCCCGGAGGTCCTGGAGACGACCCGCAAGGTCGACACGATCGTCCTGGACAAGACCGGCACCGTCACCACCGGCAAGATGACCCTGCTCGCCACGCATGTCGCTCAGGGCGCGGCCGAGGACGAAGTCCTGCGTCTCGCGGGGGCGTTGGAGCACTCCTCGGAGCACCCCATCGCCCAGGCGGTGGCCACCGGCGCGACCGAGCGCGTGGGTGAGCTGCCCACTCCCGAGGACTTCGCGAACGTGGCGGGTCTCGGCGTCCAGGGCATCGTCGAGGGCCACGCGGTCCTGGTGGGCCGCGAGGCGCTCCTCGCCGACTGGGCGATCCGCCTGCCGGTGGAGCTGGAGCGGGCGAAGGCGCAGGCCGAGGCGGCGGGGCGGACGGCCATCGCGGTCGCCTGGGACGGCGAGGCGCGGGCGGTCCTCGAAGTGGCGGACGCGGTGAAGGAGACGAGCCCCGAAGCCATCCGCCGCTTCCGCGCCCTGGGCCTCACGCCCATCCTGCTCACCGGAGACAACAAGGCGGTCGCGGCGTCGGTGGCCGCCGAGGTGGGCATCGCGCCCGAGGACGTGATCGCGGAGGTCATGCCGCAGGACAAGGTGGACGTGGTCAAGCGGCTCCAGGCGGAGGGCCGGAGCGTGGCGATGGTCGGCGACGGTGTGAACGACGCGGCGGCCCTCGCCCAGGCCGACCTGGGCCTGGCGATGGGCACGGGCACGGACGCCGCGATCGAGGCGGGCGACCTGACCCTCGTACGGGGGGACCTGCGCGCGGCGGCGGACGCCATCCGCCTCTCCCGCCGCACCCTCGGCACCATCAAATCGAACCTGTTCTGGGCCTTCGCCTACAACGTGGGCGCCCTGCCGCTGGCCGCCGCGGGCCTCCTGAACCCGATGATTGCGGGCGCCGCGATGGCGTTCTCCTCGGTCTTCGTGGTCGGCAACAGCCTGCGGCTGAGGGGGTTCAGGCCGCTCAGCTGAACTCCTGACAAGATCGACGTGTACATGTCTTTACGATCACCCCGGTGCGCTTGGGTCGCACCGGGGTGATCTGCGCGTAGGCTGGGTGATTGGACTAGACCTATGTGGGCGGCGGCCCCGGACCCGAAGGAAGACATCCATGAGCAAGCGTGCAGTCCTGGAGGTGATCGCCCTCGACGCCGAGGACGCCGTCGCCGCCCAGGCCGGAGGCGCGGACCGCCTCGAGCTGGTCACCGACATGGCCGCGGACGGCCTGACCCCGTCCTGCGAGACCTTTGCCGAGATCCGCGCCGCCGTGGACATCTCCCTGCGCGTGATGCTGCGCCTCGCGGACGGCTTCGAAGCGTGCGACGTCGACACCCTCGTACGCCGCGCGCGCGAGCTCAGGAGCGCCGGCGCCGAAGAATTCGTCCTGGGCTTCCTGGACGAGACGGGCGGCCCCGACCTGCCCGCGGTGGAAGCCGTGGTGGGCGCGCTCGACGGCTGCCGCTGGACGTTCCACCGTGCCATCGACCGGGCCCCCGACCGCGACTCCCTGCGCAAGCAGCTCGCGGACCTGCCCGGCCTCGACACCTACCTCACCGCGGGCGCGGCGACGGGCGTCGACGACGGCATGACCACACTGCTCGACGAGGCGGCGCGGTCCGGCGAACAGGGGTACGAGCAGCGGATCCTGATCGGCGGCGGCCTCCGCCTCGACCACCTGCCGCGGCTCAAGGCGGCGGGCGTCGACGCGTTCCACATCGGCGGGGCGTCGCGCCCGGACGGCTGGTCGGCCCCCGTGTCGGCGGACGCGGTCCGCACATGGCGCGAGGCGCTGGACGCCTGATCACCCCACACGCGCGGCTCACCCGCGGGACGCGATACAACTGGGCGGACAGGGAGGGAACTTCATGCCGAAACCAGCAGACACATCGCGTCCCGCGGAGCGCATGCTCGCGGCCGGGGCGCTGCCCGTGGCCGCCACACTGCTCACCGGGACAGTGGCGCTCTACATCACGCTCGTCGCGTTCGGGAACATCACCGACTTCGGAACCAACCAGCAGTTCGTACGCCATGTCCTGGCGATGGACACCACCTTCAAGGACGACGACCTGATGTGGCGCGCGGTGGAATCCACCGCGCTACAGGACGCCGCGTACGTAGGGATCATCGTCTGGGAGACCCTGGCCGCACTGGTCCTCCTCGCGGCGACGGCCCTGTGGGCCGGGGCCCTGCGCCGCCCGCAGGGGCTGCGCCGGGCCCGACGGGCGGGCACGATCGGCCTGCTGATGGTCCTCGTCCTGTTCGGGGCGGGTTTCATCGGGATCGGCGGCGAATGGTTCGCCATGTGGCAGTCGGCGGACTGGAACGGCCTGGACGCCGCCACACGGATCGTGACGCTCGCGGGCCTCGTGCTCGTCGTCACGCACCTGCCGTCCGCCGGCGCCCCGGCGGACGGACCCAGGGGAGGCGCGTCATGACCCGCCGCCCGGGTGGCCTGGGCGGACACGGCTCAGGGCCCTAGCGGGCGAGCTGCTCGGGCAGCGCGGCCGAGTGCACGACGGTGAGCCCCGAGACGGCACGGGTCAGGGCGACGTACAGCCGCCGCAGGCCCGTCCGCTCGTCGGGTTCGCCGTCGACGACGGCCGCGGGCTCGTCCAGGACCACGTAGTCGTACTCCAGGCCCTTGGCGAGGGAGGCGGGCACCAGGGTGAGCCGGGTGTCGGGGGTGGTCTCCTCGCCGGGCGAGAGGTACGTCATCCCGGCGGCGCCGAGTGCTTCGGCGAGCGCGGGGACGCGGGCGTCGGCGGCGATGAGCCCGATGGAACCCTCCCGCCGCAGCGACTCGACGCAGGCTTCGACGGCGGCGGCGTCCAGGTCCGCCACGCGCCGCACCACGAGCGAACCGGCCGACTCACGAACGGACTTCACCTCGGCGAGACCGGGCGCGATGGAGGGAAGCAGCCGGGAGGCGAACGCGATCACCTCCCGCGGCACACGGAACCCGGCGGTGAGCTCCTCCACCACGGCGTCCCCCTTCCCCAGATGCGCCAGGGCCTGCTCCCAACTCTCGGTAGCCCAGGGGGTGGTGCCCTGGGCGAGGTCGCCGAGGACGGTGGCCGACCCGGTGGTGCAGCGCCGCCCGACGGCGCGGTACTGCATGGGGGAGAGGTCCTGCGCCTCATCGAGGACGACATGCCCGAGGGAGTGGGTCCGAGCGACGAGGTCGTTCGCCTCGTCGATCAACACGGCGTCGGCAGCCGACCACTTGGCTGCCTTGAGGCTCCGCGCGGGCTTGGCCCACAGGATGAGCTTCTGCTCGTCCTGATCGAGAATGCCTTCCGCGTGCGCGGCGAGGAAATCGGCGTCGGAGAGCAGCCGCAGCACCAGCTTGGCGGGATCGACGGGCGGCCACACGGCCTTGACCACGGCTTTCACGGCGGCATTGCGTGCCACGGCGTCCTGCACACGGTCGTCAGGGGCTTCGCCGGCCTGCTCCATCCGTACGAGGACGGCGTGGGCGATGCGCTGCGGCAGGGCGTCACGGGCAGCTCCGTACCGGATGTCGCGGGCGAGCAACTCCCCGACGATCTCTTCCAGTTCGTGGGCGGGGACGCGCCACCGCCGGGATCCGCGCACCACGACGACGGGTTCGCCGGGCATGGTCACGTGCGACCGCAGGGCCTTGCGCAGGACGGCGGCCATGCGGGCATCGCCCTTGATGACGGCAGCGGCGGCCTCATCCGTCCCCCGCACCTCCACGTGAGCGACCAGATCATCGACGGTGGCCTGCTTGACCTCCAACTCGCCAAGCGCGGGCAACACTTGCTCGATGTAATGCAGGAAGGACTTGTTCGGCCCGATCACCAGGGTCCCGGTCCTCGCCAGGCGCTCCCGGTGGGCGTAGAGCAGATAGGCGACACGGTGCAGGCCGACGGCGGTCTTGCCGGTGCCGGGTCCGCCCTGCACGCACACGGACCCGGTCAGGTCGCCGCGTACGATCTCGTCCTGCTCGGGCTGGATCGTGGCGACGATGTCGCGCATGGGGCCGACACGGGGCCGCTCGATCTCCTGCTGGAGCAGCTTGCTGGTCCGCTCGGCCTCGTCGGCGTCGCTGAGGTGCTCGTCCTCGTACGCGGTGAGGTCCCCGCCCGTGTAGCCGAACCGCCGCCGCAGGGCGATGTCCATCGGCGCCTTCTTCGAGGCGCGGTAGAAGGGCTGCGAGACCGGGGCGCGCCAGTCGATGACCATGGGGTCACCGTCGGCGTCGTGGACGTGGCGCCGCCCGATGTAGAACTGCTCGCCCTCGGCGCCTTCCGCCTGTGCGGCGCCGGGAGCGTGAAAATAGTCGAGCCGCCCGAAGAAGAGCGGGGTGTGGGAGAGATCGGCGAGGGACTTGATCCGCTCGTCGAGCTGGCTCTGCAGCACGGCGGCGTTGACCCAGTTCGCGGTGACGTCGCGGATGTCCAGCGCTTCGGCGTCCTCGCGCATGGCTCTGAGGGCCGAGCGGGACGCGGCGAGGTGGTTCCGCTCTCGGGACAGTGGGTCGGGGTGGGCGGGCACGGTTGCCTCCGGCAGGGGGTGCGGGGTCTGGGGCCGGCCGGTTGCCGTCCGGGCGGTGGCGGGCGCGAGGCACGCGGGCAGACCGGGCACCTTATGCCGCCCCTGCGGGGCGGGGCCACGGCTTTTCCTCCCGGGGCCTGCTCGCCCGGTTACCCCGCAGCCTTCACCTGGCCGAACAGGCCTTTCCCGCCCACCCGCCCGTTGCCCCGTATCCGACTCTGGACGAACAAGCTTTTCCCGCCCACCCGCCCGTTTGCCCCGCATCCGACTCTGGACGAATTAGCCTTTCCCGCCCACCCGCCCGATCGCCCCGTGGTGTGAGGAGTGGTGGGGGTTCCGCAGTCGGCGGCGAGACGCGAGGGGACGTGTCGGTTTGTCCGCCCGGAGCACGGCTCGCGGCGCTCCGGTGCCGAAGCAGCCCCTCGGCCACCGGACGATAGCGAGGACGGACATACCGGCGCGGCCCCGCCCCACGGCTGGGGGACCGCGAGATCCACTAGGGTCAGCCCTCGTGAGGGAACTCAAGGTGAGCGTCGCGTCACGCTACGTCAAAGCGTCCGCACTCGCCCCCGCCGCCCTGCTCCTCGTTTCCCTCACCGCCCTCACCACCCTCTGCCTCATCCAGCACATCCCCATGGCCGACACCCTCGTCTACCGGGCCGAAGGCGAAGCCGTGGTCAGCGGGAGCGATCTCTACGGGTTCACCGTCACCGAGTGGAACCTCCCGGCCACCTACCCGCCCTTCGCCGCCATCCTGTTCGTACCCACCACCTGGCTCCCCCTCCCCGCCCTCAAGCTCGCCTTCGTCGCCGGAAACATCGCCCTCCTCGCCCTCCTCATCCACCTCTCGTGCCGCCTCGCCGGCCTCCCCACCCGCCTCGCCCCCCTCCTCACCGCCACCGCCCTCGCCCTCTGGCTCGAACCCGTCTTCCAGACGCTCCTCTTCGGGCAGATCAACCTCGCCCTCGCCTGCCTGATCCTCTGGGATCTGACCAGGCCCCCGGGCTCACTCGGCAAGGGCTTCGCCATCGGGATCGCCGCCGGGATCAAGCTCACCCCGGCGGTCTTCATCGCGTACCTCTTCCTCACCGGGCGCGTACGCGAAGGCCTCACCGCCACGGCCGCCCTCACCGGCACCGTCGCGCTCGGCGCGCTCGTGCTGCCCGCCGCCAGCGTCGACTTCTGGACCCGCCGGCTCTTCGAGACCGGCCGGGTGGGCAAGGCGTGGATCGTCGACAACCAGTCGCTTCAGGGGCTCGTCGCGCGCGTCACCCATGACCCCCACCCCGGCCTCGTATGGGCCGTCCCCGCCGCCCTCACCGTCGCCACCGGCCTGTGGCTCGCGAGCCGGACACCCAGCGAACCCCGCGGCGTACTCCTCACCGCCGCCACCGCGCTCCTGGTCTCCCCCATCAGCTGGTCCCACCACTGGATCTGGTGCGTACCGCTCCTGGTCCTGCTCACGGCAGAGGGCCGCCCCCGCCTGACCGCGGCGGTGGCGACCCTCTTCACGGCCCGCACCCTGTGGCTGATCCCGCACCAGGGCGACCTGGACCTGCGACTACCCCAGTGGCAGCAGCCACTCGCGTCGCCCTACCCCCTGCTGGCCCTGGCTCTGGGCGCCGCAGCCGTCCTCAGCTATCGGCGTTATCGGCCTTCTCAGCCTTGTCGACGTCGTCGGCCAGCAGTTCATCCGCGTCCACGATCCGGTACGCGTACCCCTGCTCGGCCAGGAACCGCTGCCGATGCGCCGCGAAGTCCTGGTCGATGGTGTCCCGGGCCACGACGGAGTAGAAGCGGGCCTCATGACCGTCGGCCTTCGGGCGCAGCACACGACCGAGCCGCTGTGCCTCCTCCTGCCGGGAGCCGAACGTCCCCGACACCTGGATCGCGACCGTAGCCTCGGGCAGGTCGATCGAGAAGTTGGCGACCTTCGAGACGACGAGAACGGAGATCTCGCCCTCCCGGAACGCGCCGAACAGCTTCTCGCGCTGAGCGTTCGTCGTCTCGCCCTTGATGACGGGCGCGTCCAGGTGCTCGCCCAGCTCGTCCAACTGGTCGATGTACTGACCGATGACGAGAGTCTGCTCACCGGCGTGCTTCCTCACCAGCGCCTCCGTCACCTTCCGCTTCGTGACGGTGGTGGCGCAGAAGCGGTACTTCTCCTCGGCCTCGGCCGTCGCGTACGCGAGCCGCTCCGCGTCCGTCAGATTGACCCGCACCTCGACACAGTCCGCGGGCGCGATGTACCCCTGCGCCTCGATCTCCTTCCACGGAGCGTCGAACCGCTTGGGGCCGATCAACGAGAAGACGTCCGACTCCCGGCCGTCCTCCCGCACGAGGGTCGCGGTGAGACCGAGGCGGCGCCGCGCCTGGAGGTCGGCGGTGAACTTGAAGACGGGCGCGGGCAGCAGATGCACCTCGTCGTAGATGACGAGCCCCCAGTCCCGGGAGTCGAACAGCTCCAGGTGGGGGTAGATGCCCTTCCGCTTCGTGGTCAGCACCTGATACGTGGCGATGGTGACGGGCCGGATCTCTTTCCGCGTCCCGCTGTACTCACCGATCTCCTCCTCGGTGAGGGAGGTCCGCTTGATCAGCTCGCTCTTCCACTGCCGGGCGGAGACCGTGTTGGTCACCAGGATCAGGGTCGTCGCCTTGGCCTCGGCCATCGCACCGGCCCCGACCAGCGTCTTGCCCGCGCCACAAGGCAGCACGACCACACCACTGCCGCCGTGCCAGAACCCCTCCACCGCCTGCTTCTGGTACGGCCGCAGCGCCCAGCCGTCCTCCGCGAGCTCGATCCGGTGCGCCTCGCCGTCGACGTACCCGGCGAGGTCCTCGGCAGGCCAGCCCAGCTTCAGGAGGGTCTGCTTGATCTGACCGCGCTCGGAGGGATGTACGACGACGGTGTCGCCGTCCAGCCGCTCCCCGACGAGGGGCTGCACCTTCTTGGACCGCAGGATCTCTTCCAGGACCGGCCGGTCGGTGGTGGTCAGGACGAGACCGTGCGTGGGGTGCTTCGACAGGGTGAGACGGCCGTAGCGCGCCATCGTCTCGGCGATGTCCACGAGCAGCGCGTGCGGCACGGGATAGCGGGAGAACTCCACCAACGCGTCCACGACCTGCTCGGCGTCGTGCCCCGCGGCACGGGCGTTCCACAGGCCGAGCGGCGTCACGCGGTAGGTGTGGATGTGCTCGGGAGCACGCTCCAGCTCCGCGAAGGGCGCGATGACACGGCGGCAGGCCTCCGCCTGCTCGTGGTCGACCTCAAGCAGGAGAGTCTTGTCCGACTGGACGATCAGGGGACCATTCACGCGCGCACCCTTTCGGTAAGCCAAACGTCCAGTGTGCCGCATCGCGAAGGATGACAGAGGTGACGTCGGCTACAGCCGGGCGCCGGGGGCCGGGCGCCCGGGGATCACTCCGCGAGCTCCGCCGGGGATCACTCCGCGAGCTCCGCCACGCCCGTGACCCGGTGCAAGGGGTACGTCTTCACCTCGTCCGCCGTGTGGTCGTACGCCGTGACGAAGCCGCCCTCCACCCGGATCGGGGCGATCACCCGCTGGCTCGCCGAGCCCTCCGCGTTGACGTAGCCGATCCACACCGCCTCGCCGGTCAGGACCGCGGCCTGCATCGTGGCAAGGGTCTCCGCGGCCGTGGTGCGGGGCAGCGCACCGGCCTTCCCCGGGGTCGCCTTGCGGGGCGCGGTCGAGGCGAGGTCGCCGGCGCGGATGGCGCGTACGGCCGCGCCGATCAGGGTGGCGTCGGCGAGCGGCGGCCCGTCGTGGACCGGCTCGGGAGCGGTGCGGGGCGGGGAGCGGTGGGCGTGGGCCCGGGTGATCAGTACGTCGCCCTCGGCGCTCTCCGCGGCGGGCGCGAAGCCCATCCCTCGCAGACCTTCGAGGAGCGCCCCCGGGTCGGCCTGCGCGGCGAGCACGGTCGGCGCCAGGCGGCGCAGACGCAGGCCCTGGGAGCGCTTGTCGGCGAGGATCTCGTTCAGCAGGGCCTCGTCGTCGCAGCGTACGTACGCGGACGCGGCGCCGATCCGCAGGTGGCCGTGTTTACGGGCCACGTCGTCGATGAGGTACGCAAGGGGCTGCGGCACCGGCGTACGCGCGTGCGCGGCCAGGAAGGCGTGCAGGTCGGACGCGGACTTGCCCGCGTCGAGCGCCCGCCGCACGGAGCCGGGCGTGAACCGGTACACGGTCGCCCCGCCCTTCGACTCGACGTCGGCGAGCACGGAGAGGGTCTCGGCGAGCGGCCGCTCCAGCGGGCCGGGGGCCACGGCGGTGAGGTCGGCCTGCAGCAGTACGTGGTCGAGCGGTTCGGGGAGCAGCGGCGCGAGGAGCCGGGCGGCTCGTGCGCCGGACGCGGCGAGTTCGGCGGGGGAGGGGCGAGGGGCCGCCGTCCCCACGGGGTCGTCCTCGCTCTCGGAGCCGAGCAGCGCCCGCCCGTGCGCGGACAGCGCCCCGCGGCCCGTGACGCCGAGCAGCTCCGCCTCGCTCAGCGTCCACTGGGCGATGCGGGCGCGCAGCTCAAGGGGTGCGGCGCTGTTGGGGGAGGAGCCGGGAGACGTGCCGCCGGTCGCGATGCCGCGCGGCGGGTGCTCCCACCGCAGGCGAGCCAGCATCGACTCGGGGGTCGGGCTCGCGCCGTCCGGCAGCGTGGTGAGGAGCGTGAGCACCCGGTGCCGGATCTCCGGCGCCGAGGAGCGGTCCAGGTGCGGGCCGAGCGCCGACAGCGTGCGGTCCTTGCCGTCACGGCCGCCGATCAGGCCCGCCGTGCGGGTCGCCGTCAGCCAGGCCGTGGCGAGGACCGACCAGCGCTCGGCGGGGGGCAGCCCCTGCCAGTCGTCGTACGCGGGCGTCGCCGCGTACCGCTCGTCCGGCGCACCGTCCGACGCCACGAGGCCCGCCGCGTAGGCCAGTTCGACCCAGAACGCCGCCACCGGCTCCGGTACGTCGAGGGCGACCGCCGTGCGCTTCAGGTCGCGCACGCTGAGGCCGCCCGCGCGCAGCACGGTGGGACCGCCCTCGTCCCAGTCCTTCAGGAGCTCCTCGATCGTGTCGAGCGCCATGTACGCCTGGCTGGCCGCCGCCGCGTCCACAACCTGTGGACGGTGTTCGCGCAGCGCCTCGACGGCGGGCGGGACCGGTTCGAGCACCCGGTGGGCGCGGCCCGCGCGCAGGTGCAGGGCCGCCTCACGGGGGAGTACGACGGTGCCGGGCGCGGTCG
This sequence comes from Streptomyces sp. NPDC050147, assembly GCF_040660195.1. Classification (NCBI taxonomy): domain Bacteria; kingdom Bacillati; phylum Actinomycetota; class Actinomycetes; order Kitasatosporales; family Streptomycetaceae; genus Streptomyces; species Streptomyces sp. NPDC050147. The sequence goes on from NZ_JBFALJ010000023.1 coordinate 164,494, forward strand.
GGAGCAGCAGGCCGCGGTCCAGGAGCCAGCGCAGGTGGCGGGCCGGATCGGCGGTGACCTGACCGTACGGCGGGCCCCAGACGAGCCGCGAAAGCACCTCGACGGACTCGGCGGGGGCTTCGTCGAGGAGCGCGGACATCCGGGTGCGGTCCGTGAAGAGCTCGGTGAGCGAGCGGACGGCGGAGACGGCGTCGTGGGTGGAGGGGAGGCCCGCCGCCGCGACGATGTCCTGCATGCGGTTCGGCGACATGCCCGCGGTGGCCTCGGCGACGGTCGGGCCGAGGCCGGTGGGGGAGGGGTACTGCGGGGCGGGGGCGAGGAGTTCGCGTGCCGTGCGGACCAGGCGGAGGCGGTCGTCGGCACCCCAGAGGAGCGCCTGCTCGCGGAGGGTGGCGACGGCGCGGCGCAGCGCCGCGTCGACGGTGGGGTCACCGCCTTCGTCCCCGGCGACAAGGGCGTGCAGCTCTTCGTACGTCGCCGGTTCCGGAGCCACGGCGAGTGCCTCGGCGACCTGCTGGCAGAACCGGTCGAGCCGCTCCAGGGCGCGGACCACGGAGGCGCGGGTGGCCGCGCGGGTGGCGAGCTGGCTGAGGTCGTTCGGGACCGGCGTGAGCAGGTCGGGCCGGGCATGGAGCAGCGCGCCGAGGGACGCGTCATCACGGGAGCGAAGCGCCTCGGCGAGGGACCGGGGGGTGTCCGCTGGGCGCTGGGGCTGCTCGTCGGTGCTCATCAGGCTCACGGTAGCGGGTCGGGACCAGGCCCCGGGCGTTCCGACTACGGGGCAATCGGGCGGGAGAGCGTGTTCATCCAGAGTCGGACGCGGGGCAATCGGGCGGGCGGGCGGGAAGGCGTGTTCGCCCAGAGTCGGATGCGGGGCAAACGGGCGGGTGGGCGGGAGAGCTTGTTCGTCCAGAAGGGGACGCGGGGCAATCGGGCGGGTGGGTGGGGAAGGCCTGTTCGACGAGAGCCGACCGCAGGGGGCGCAGGGAGGACGAAGTCCGCCCCGAGGATGGGGAGACGGCAAGGCGCCCACGCCAGGAGAAGGTACCGTCGTCCTACCGGGCACAACGGGCGGCCAGCCAACGACGCTGCCCCGGAGGGGACTTCGTGGGGATCGAGAGCGATCAGCTCGTCTTCGACTATCTGAGCCGCGTCGGCGACCTGGCCCAGCAGCACCAACTGCCGTCCGGCACCCGCATGCGCCTCGTCTCCGATCTGCGGAACGAGATCGACCGCAGCCGGGCAAAGGCCTCCGCCGACAACCCGGCGGCGATACGCCGCATCCTGGACCGCCTCGGCTCCCCCGAGGAACTGGTCGAAGCAGCAGGCACGGGCACCCGTACCGGCGACACGGGCACCCGTACCGGCGGCACAGGCACCCGCACCACCGCCGCCGAAGCCGATGACCGTGACGTGCCCAGGGCGGCCAAGCCCCGCCCCGCCGTCCCCACCCAGCGCACCGGACAGCCGAAGGAACGCCCCAAGCGTCTGCGCCGAGTGGTGCCCCGCCCCCGCCCTGCCGCGGAGGAACCGGAGCCGCCCCAGGATGACCGGCCCTCCCCGCCGCACCTCGCGGGCACGGACGAGCTCGGTGCCGCCGGCTCCGAGCCCGACTGGTGGCGAGTGGACAGCACCCCCTTCGGCCTCGCCGACACTGTCCCGGGCTTCACCGGCGGCGTAGAGATCCCGGAGATCCTCAAGCCTCCGCCGAAGAAGCGCCTGGACAAGGAGGGAGAGGGAGCAGAGAGCGAGGACGACGCAGAGGACGACACCGAGCACGACGCCGAGGACTGGGAGGAAGCGGACGAAGCCGCTCCCGGCCCGCGTCGCCGCCTCCGTATCCGTCGGCCCGCCACCGCGGCCGTCGCCCCCGCGGGCCCCCGCTTCACCAACCCCCTCCTCCTGCTCGCCGCGGCCCTCCTCACCGTCGGCGCCATCCTCGGCAACTGGCTGGCCCTGGGCGGCGGCTGGCTCCTCGCCTACGCCTCGCGCAGACTCAGCCGCGCCGAGGCGAAATGGGCCGTACTCGGCCTGCCGGGTCTGTCCGTCGCTGCCGGGATCACCTGGCTGTGGGGCAGGAACGAAGGCCGCTGGGGCGCCACCATCCGCGACGGCCACATGAGCGACGCGATGGCCGAGACGTGGCCGTGGGTCGTACGAGGCGCTGCCATCACCTCCGCGCTCTACCTGGTGTGGAGATCGCAGCGCCAACGACCGTAGGCCGCTGATCAGCCGCGGGCCAACCGCGGGCCACGTTCAGCCGCGGCCGTCCGGACTCGTCTGCCCGGCCTCGTCCCCCGCCGCCCCCTCCGGCTTCGTATGAAGCACCTCTCTGGCCTGGTCCGCCGCGCGGGCGAGGCTCTCGGAGACGAAGTCGAGGAAGCGGGCGATGTTCTCGAGCCGGGTGGCCGCCGGGGTGCCGGGCCCGAGGACGCCTACGCCCTGCCGTGCGGTCTCGACGACCTGGGCGGTGGAGCGGGCGCTGGCGATCATCGACTGATACCAGATGTCGTCGTCGACGACGTAGCGCTCCCGGCGGCGTTCGTCGCGTTCCCGGCGGATGAGGCCCTGGCTGTCGAGGAACGTGATCGCCTTGGAGATGGACGCCGGGCTGACCTGCAACCGTTGGACGAGTTCGGACGCGGTGAGGCTGCCCGAGTCGGTGGTGCAGAGGGCGGCATGCACCCGGGCCATCATCTTGGGCATGCCCGACTGCATGAAGACGGTGGTGAGCGTCTCCTCGTACTCGCGCACGGCCTCGGCGTCACGCCCGTGGGCCTGCGGGGTCGCATCCGGCTCCCGGGGCGCTGCCTGCCTGCGGCGGTGGGTGCGGCGTTCGGTGGCGCGGTGGGCCAGGTCGGCGCGGTAGCCGGTGGGGCCGCCGTTACGCAGCACCTCACGCGTGATCGTGGAGGTCGGACGTTCGAGGCCCCTGGCGATCTCCGCGTAGGCGAGGCCGTCGGCCAGCCCCAGCGCGATCTGCTGACGTTCCTGCTGGGTGAGTCTGCCGCCCGGCATCGCGATCTCCTTCGTACGCATCGGATGCCCTCATCTTAGCGTTCACTTCCAATCCATTGCAACGATGGCATGGCTTCTGTTGCATTACTTTCAGGGCTGTTGCAACGATTACTAAGCCTTGACCTGGGATTTCCTGTCTCCAACGCAATGAAGCTGTTGCCGGAATCGTGAACGCAACGTAGCTTTTCTCATGTCGGAAACGCCGACCGGCCAACAGGCCAACCGGCCACTGACCAACCGAGGAGAGCACGATGCAGAACTTCGACACCCCCGCCCCGATCTCCACCGTTCTCGACATCCCCGCCGGCCACATCCGCTTCATCGCCGCCGACCGGACCGACACCACGGTCGAGGTCCGCCCCGCGAGCGCGTCGAGCAGCCGCGACGTGGCGGCGGCCGAGAAGACCACGGTCGAGTACGCCGACGGTGTCCTGCGGATCGAGGCCGCACCGGCGAAGAACCGAATCCTCGGCAGCGGCTCCGGATCGGTGGAGGTGACCGTCCAGTTGCCCTCCGGCTCCCACGTCGAGGCGAAGGCCGCCGCCGCCGACTTCCGCGGAGTGGGACGGCTCGGCGACGTCGCCTTCGAGGGCGCGCAGGGCGCGGTCAAGCTCGACGAGACCGCGAGCGCCCGCCTCTCCCTCATGGCGGGCGACGTCACGGTCGGCCGGCTCGGCGGCCCCGCGGAGATCAGCACGCAGAAGGGCGATCTCCACATCGCCGAGGCCGTGCACGGCACGGTCACCCTGCGGACCGAGTCCGGCGAGATCTCGGTCGGCGCCGCTCGCGGAGTCTCCGCGTCCCTGGACGCCGGCACCTCCTACGGCCGGATCCACAACACGCTCAAGAACTCCGAAGGCGCCGCCGCGGGCCTGAACATCCACGCGACCACCGCCTACGGCGACATCACCGCCCGCAGCGCCTGACTCGCAGCCTCTGACCCGCAGTCCAAAAGGAGCACCCACCATGACCAGCTTGGCCATCGCGGCGAACGGGCTGCGCAAGTCCTACGGCGACAAGTCCGTGCTCGACGGCATCAACTTCGCCGTCCCGGCCGGGTCGGTGTTCGCGCTGCTCGGGCCGAACGGTGCGGGCAAGACCACCGCCGTGAAGATCCTCTCCACCCTCATTCGCGCCGACGGCGGGCAGGCCCAGGTCGCCGGCCACGACCTCACCACCTCACCGGACGGGGTCCGCGCCGCGATCGGCGTCACCGGACAGTTCTCCGCCGTCGACGGCCTGATCACCGGCGAGGAGAACATGCTCCTCATGGCCGACCTGCACCACCTGCCCAAGGCCGAGGGCCGGAGGGTCGCCACCGAACTCCTTGAACGCTTCGACCTCACCGAAGCCGCCAAGAAGCCCGCCTCCACCTACTCCGGCGGCATGAAACGCCGCCTGGACATCGCCATGACCCTGGTCGGCGACCCGCGCATCATCTTCC